>JAOUDF010000300.1 GCA_029859385.1 Nitrospirota bacterium | reverse complement strand
ATATAAACCTTGAGATTAACCATACCCAAACATTACGTGCCCTAGTCAGTAATTGTGTTTACAGTCGGTCTCCCGGTTAAGACGCTTCTGAGTTTACACCATCACCTCCTTTTCCTCCACAGGATTTTCATAGACGTACTGCTGATAGAGTTCAAGGCCGTCCAGGAAAGTCTGTAGCGGGGTGCGCCCCTGACAGTACCGGCCTTGGTTTGTGCGCTCGGCGTTATACCATGCCATGAAGGCGTCAAGGTCGGCCTGTATCTCCTCGATGGTCTTATATAACTTCTTCCTGAAGGCCACCTTGTAGAACTCCTCCTGCACCGTCTGATTGAGCTTCTCGACGCACCCGTTGGTCTGCGGATGCCGGGGCTTGGTCTTCGTGTGCTCAACCCCGTTTAGGTGCAGGAAGAGCTCGTAGGAGTGCGTATCGGTCCTGCCGCAGTACTCCGGGCCGCGGTCGGTTAGGATGCGAAGAACGTTTATCCCGTGCTCGTCGTAGAAGGGCAGCACCTTGTCATTTAATAAGTCTGCTGCGGCAAGAGACGTCCTGTCAGTATAGATCTTGGCGAAGCCGACGTTGGCGTGAGTGTCTATGCCGGTCTGCTGATAGAGCCGTCCTATGCCCTTTATGTAGCCTATATAGCAGGTGTCTTGAGCCAGCAGGAAGCCGGGATGAGGGCTTTCTATCTCCCCGTGGACTTCGGCTTCTTCTTTGGCGGCCTCAAGCGCCTGTATTTGCGATTCGGTAAGGATGCCGTTATTCTCGGCGGCCCACTTCTCAAGGCGTTTGAGCCTCAAGCCCTTTGTCTCGACCTTGTGCCGTAGCCAGATACTTCTGATGCCTCCGGAGCTCACTTGAAAATCCTGTCTCTTTAATTCGTTGGCTACCCTTACCTGGCCGTGGGTCGGATATTCCAGAGCGTAATCAAGCACCTTCTGCTCGATCTCGGGGGCAACTCTATTGCCGATACGCGGGGCTCTTCGGGACTTCTCAAGAAGCCCTTGAAGACCTTCTTCTTCGATGGTCTTCCTGATATCGTAGTAGTGGGTGCGGCTGACGCCGAGCTTTCTACAGGCGTCCGAGATATTCCCGAGCGTGCGCCCAAGCTCAACTATGTTGGTCTTCCGGGATATGATATACTGCTGCTTAGTCATGGTCTTTTCTCCTTTGGTTAGATTTGTTGGGGAACAATATCTTAACCGGAAGACCATGACTCTTTCCACCTAAAGAATCTTTAACTGTAAACGCTTTTCGTGACTAGGGCATGTGAGGTTTTAATCGAGGCATTGTTAGATGACGTTATGAAGCTTGATGTCGCGCATAATGGGTTTGAGGCCCTCGATATGATATTTCAAACAGATTACGATGCGATTCTGCTTGATGTGTCCATGCCGCGCATGGACGGGCTCTCTTTCTTCAATTACATGAGGGAATTGAAGCCGCATCTGCTCGGTGGCGTGATTTTCATAACAGGCGATACGGAAACGCAAAAAGTGCGATCGTTTATCGCTGAGACAAACTGTATGTACCTGGATAAGCCGTTCAATCTTAGAAATTTAAAGGATACGATTTCTATGGTTTCAAAATTTTCAGGGCAGGCTTGAGTCGATACTTTTTTTCAAGTGAATTTATGATTTGTTTAAGCCATGATACGTTTTAGTATCAAGGCTTTTTTGTTTTTAGGGGCTCGGCTATCCTTTGCAGGGAACTATCCATTAAGGCGTTGACATGCTTTGATATTAATCATAAAATCTATTCTAAACGACAATATTAGAATTACTTCAACGTGTGGCGCACCCGAGGATTTCATCTGTCGTTATCTTAGAGGTATTATCAGATGAAAAAATTAATGGTAATTGACGACGACGCGAAATACGTGGTCAATCTGGCCGAACAACTCGAAAATGAGGGGTATGTCGTGGCCGCCTTCACACGCGCCACGGACGCCTTGTCGACTTTGGAAGCGGTTGACGACGTCGATCTGATATTAACCGATATCCATATGCCGGATGTCGGAGGCGTACAGGTGCTTAAAGCCGCTCAATCCATGAAACGGCCCGTGCCCGTTATTATTTTTACCGGGCACGGCGACGTGGAGACTGCCGTAAAGATCATGAAGGCCGGCGCAAGCGATTTTTTATGCAAGCCGATCAGTTTCGACGAACTTTTTATACGTATTTCGAAGGTCATTGAAAAGCACGATTTGGCCTTAGAGGTGGAGGGGCTGAAAAAACGCCTTGAATCGGTTGAATCTTACAAGGGTATCGTAGGCAAGAGCAAGAAGATGGAAGAAGTCTTCGGGCTTATTTCGGCAGTTGCAGACACCGACACTACCGTTCTTGTAAGGGGTGAAACAGGCACCGGTAAAGAGCTTGTGGCAAGGGCTATTCACGACTCAAGTGCCAGAAAGAACGAGCCGTTTGTCGCGATAAACTGCACCGCAATTCAGCAGACTCTGCTAGAATCGGAACTCTTCGGGCACGAGAAAGGGGCTTTTACCGGGGCCTATGCTCAAAAGATCGGAAAACTGGAGCACGCCGGCGCAGGCACTGTTTTTTTGGACGAAATAGGGGACATGTCTTCTGAAACCCAAGCAAAGTTGTTAAGGGTTTTACAGGAAAAGGTATTTGAGAGGGTGGGCGGAATAGCCCATGTGGAGCTTAATTCCAGAATAATTGCCGC
>JAOUDF010000299.1 GCA_029859385.1 Nitrospirota bacterium | reverse complement strand
CTGCTGCATCTCCTCCGCCAGGTGAAGGACCTGGTCCGCAGTCATGGTCGTGTCGGAGACCACGGGCTGGCTGGTAGAGGCATCGACCACATTGTAGAAGGTCGTTCCCTTGCCGCAGGCCGAGGTGATGAGCCGCTTGAAGACCATGTCGCGGGTAAACTCGCGGTCTTTGACCGTCTCCACCCAGACCACCCCCTTGTCCTCGTCGGTCACGACCTTCGCAATGTCGTCTTTTCCCGAAACGAGCCCCTCCGCCGCCAGGAATCCGATGGCGAGGTGCTTTATGTCCTCCGGTGTGCAGAGCAGCGTTACCAGCTCCTCGTTGTTGAGGAAGATGGTGAGCGGCGACTCCAGCACCACCGTGTCGGTGATCGTCTGCCTCGTGCCGTGGTTGATCCGCACGATCTCGAAGGGCTGTACCCTGTTTTCATCTATCTCGGAACAGGACTCCGCCTGCTCCAGCTCTTCAATCGGTTCCCGTTCCATTGCAGTGATATTCATCCTTCAACCTGATTATCGATCAACCCGCCGCCCACCACCATGTCGCCGTCGTAAAAGACGATCGACTGTCCGGGGCATACCGCCCACTGGGGCTCGTCAAATCTGACATGCACGCCGCCCTCTTCCCGTGGCTCGGCATTGCACGCCATCTCCTGCATATTGTAGCGGATTTTGGCCTTCAGAGACAGCCTTTTTTTAAGGGTGTCGAAGGCAATCCACGACGGTTCCCGTACCGTCAGTTCCTGACGGAAGGCCGCCTCTTTCGGCCCCACCACCAGCGTGTTGGAGGCGATGTCGATGTCGGTCACATAAATCCGGTTCCCGGCGGCCACGCCGAGGCCTCGCCGCTGGCCGATAGTGTAGTGGACCAACCCCCGATGGGTGCCGACCGTCTTGCCCGAGATATCGACAATGAGCCCCGGCGTCGACGTCACCCCGGCCTCTTCCTCAAGAAACCGGCCGTAGTCGTTGTCGGTGACAAAGCAGATGTCCTGGCTCTCCTCCTTCTGGTGGGTCACCAGTTCATATTTTCGGGCGATGGCGCGGGTTTCATCCTTGCACAGGCCGCCCACCGGCATGAGGGTGCGGGCCAGCTGCTGCTGGGTCATGGTGTAGAGGGCGTAGCTCTGGTCCTTGCGCGGGTCGAGCCCCTTCCGCAGGACAAACCGTCCCGTCTCCGCCGACTGCTCGATCCGGGCGTAATGCCCCGTGGCAATATAGTCCGCGCCCAGCCCCATGGCCTTCTGGAGCAGTACCTCGAACTTTACGAACTGGTTGCAGCGCACACAGGGGTTGGGGGTGCGTCCGGCAAGGTACTCCTCGACGAAGTTGCGCATCACCTTCTCCGCGAATATCTCGCGGAAGTTGAGGACGTAGTAGGGAATATCGAGCTTCTCCGCCACCATCCGCGCGTCTTCCACCGCCGATATGGAACAGCATCCCCCGAAACGTTCGTCTTCGGGCGCATTGCGGTTGGAGGTCCATATCTGCATGGTGACGCCGATGACGTCGTACCCCTGCTCCTTCAAAAGGGCAGCCGCGACGGAGCTGTCCACGCCGCCGCTCATTGCAACAACGACGCGCCGTTTCATAGGGTCGGGAACTCACAGGAAGTCGTCACACCGGTGAAAACCGGTGTCCAGAGGTCTTGCGGAATTCTGGATTCCGGATTTCTCCGGAATGACAAACGTATGGTGCTCAAAACCTTTTTCGAAGCCATTATATCTTTAAAGAAAAAGTGAGAGAATATGTGGTAAACCATTGGCGGGGCAAGTTTTATTTTTACTGCTCATTCGTGATTCCGGACTTTTTCCTGTAATCCTCAATGGCTGCCTGCACACCCTCTTCGGCAAGGACCGAACAGTGCATCTTGATTGGGGGCAGACCGTCAAGGGCCTCAGCCACCGCCTTGTTGGTGATGGCAAGGGCCTCTTCGATGGTCTTTCCCTTCACCAGTTCCGTCACCATGCTGCTGGTGGCAATGGCCGCGCCGCACCCGAAGGTCTTGAACTTCGCGTCGGTGATCACGTTGTCTTCTATCCCGAGATAGATGCGCATCACATCGCCGCAGACCGGATTGCCCACCGTGCCAATCCCGCTGGCGTCGGGGATCTCCCCGACGTTTCTCGGGTTGGTAAAATGCTCCATCACCTTGTCGCTGTATGCTGCTTCGACCGGCATGGCACACCTCCAAAGATACTGCAGGCTGAAGACCGAAGGTTGAAGGCTGAAGGGAGAAGCCTTCAGTCTGCTTCAGCTTCTTGCCCCTGCTTTAAGTATATCCTCATACAGCGGTGACATCATGCGCAATTTATTGATGATCGGCGGTATCAGCTCGATAAGCCGGTCGATCTCGGCCTCGGTGGTGTCCTTGCCCAGGCTGAAACGCAGCGATCCGTGGGCAATCTCGTGGGGAAGGCCGATGGCCGTCAGCACGTGCGAAGGTTCAAGCGATGCCGAGCTGCAGGCCGAACCGGTCGATGCCGCCACGCCCACCATGTCGAGGTTCAGCAGCACCGACTCGCCCTCGATGAACTCAAAGACGATGTTGCTATTACCCGGCAGCCTCTTCTCCGGGTGGCCGTTGAGGCGGGTGTAGGGGACCTTTGTCAGCACCCCGTTGATAAGCTTGTCCCGCAGGGCAGTCAGCCTCTGCATCCTCTCGGGCATCTCCGCCACCGCCA
>JAOUDF010000069.1 GCA_029859385.1 Nitrospirota bacterium | reverse complement strand
CCTCTTAAGCTTGGTATCTTATTCCGAAGAAGCCATTCCGCGTGCGTGATGACATTGTCACTCGGATTCCTCCACGCAAGCCTAAACTGTTTTTTTGCTCTTTTTTCGTTACCCGAAGTGAGTTCAAGGTAAGCGGCACTTTCAATGAGTTCTGAATAATGAAATAGCTCATTAAGGGTCGGATCATGAGGAATAAATCTTTTAAACTCGGGTGTCTGCTGCTGGGCTATCAAAGCGACATTTATTTCAGTTGCTTTCAACCAAGGATCAAAGTGCTGTTTCACTGCTCGCTTAATATAGTAATGAGCAAGCTCGAACTTGCCGAGGTGCAAAAATAATCGCACTGCACATCGCACAATATAACGATCGTATGGTGCAAGTTGCAGAGCAACCAGTGCTGCTCTCTCTGCTTTGAAATCTTTCCCTTTTATAGTGAAAGCCCTAGACAATTCTATCCATGACACAGGACTTTTGGGATACTTTGAAACCCACTGGCGGAGTGTTGTAATTCGCTCATCAATTGCTAAGACAGGATATGAGTCACTTTCATCTAGCACTCGATCTGCCAGCTTAAGAGATAGTGAATCCACACCACCCTTTTTTTGGAGGAATGTTGCCATATCGCGCGCAAGTTGTTTATCACCAATAACAATACCTGCCCCCATAAGACGACATGCCAACTCAGACGTCGGTGTTTCGTAAAACTCTAATAAATCATTTTGCAGACATTCCTTGGTGGCTTTATTTGGTTCAAAGGCATTTCTTCTGGTGATGGTTAAATCACCCTTCTTTATAGCCTGTGAATATTCTAGCCATTTGGGGACGACATGGCTTCTTGCATCTTGCTGAGCGTTATTCATCTTTTCCCCATTCCAACATCTTAGCTAAGCGATCAACTATTGATATATATCGTTGCAACGAGTACTGAGGTAGACTTGTGGTAAATCCTCTCGGAATTCCTCGCTGTTCAGGAATTGGATGAGTTAATTGCGCTATTATCTCGCCGAGAGGTTCTCTTATACGGCTATCTATTCTGTCGACTACTTCAGCAAGTGCTACATTGTATGCTTGCAGTATGTGCGGCTTAACTTCATCAAATGAACCACCCCAATTCAGAGGGCGATACGTTTCAGGAGTATTTGATATCATTAGGGTTAGAAAATTGGAATCCGTAATTAAATAGGTGATTACCCCACCAGCCATGAACAAATCAGCGCCCAATCTTCTTGTTTGCCAATTTACGCTGCAATAACCGTAGAGAAGCTCTATCGGAGCATACCCCATATCGCCGCAATGCCCATCGCCATCCCAAAGCGGTGATCTTTTATCGAATTTAGTCGCGTTACCAAGGTCAGATAATTTTGAGGCAACCTGTCCAAAGACAAGAATATTAGACGGCTTAATGTCTTGATGCACTATATTCTCTTGATGCAACTGGGATAAGCCGACGAGAAATCCATGAATCGCACCCAGCTTCCAAGCTAAATCGAAACGCTTTTGTTGCACAAGATTCTTAAGGCTGCCACTTGCAATTTCAAATACCAGATACGGTACTGGATACGGTTCACTAGGGTCTCTATATTCCCCATGCGCAATGGCAGAAACTATTCTAGACATTTTCTTGTCATTGCAAAAATCTAGCAGTTCTTTTTCATACTGATAACTTGCAGTCAATTTATGCAACAAATCGATTGAACTGGCACCGGGCATTAATACATTAAATGCGTATTTATAGTTAATGGCTTTCAAGAAACCTGTTTGCCCATTCTCCACATTTTCAACTTCATAACAACTTGAAAATACCCCACTATTATCATCAGCAGTCTTGAGCCGTTTTTTAATTATTTTCCACTTATCGATTATTAATCCTTCGAGTCGCGAAGCCAAGGGCACATCTTGCATTCTTAATCTCCTATTCCACTGAGGACAATTCTTTATAATTGACAAGGCCAGCAATGCAACACTTTGGCACCAGCAGTCTCCAAACTCTACCCAACCAAGCATCATTTGTAAAACACTTTTTTGGTATGTAAATACGACACAAGGACAACAATGGATGTCGCTCTTTTATCCGAAGCTACAGATTATGCCGCTGCTCGCCGGCGGGAGAATGGTCTACGTGACTGGAATAATCGGGGTGCTGGAATGGTCCCCAGGTATGGAGCCCTTGGAATCAGGCTTTGATAACTTGATTTAAAGGCCCTTCAGGACAAACAAAGCCTGGCATAGTAATATCCATCAAAATAGTGCCCGCCTTTGAAACACTCTTTTCTCAAAACTCCCTCCAGCAGATACCCGTTCTTTTCAAGCACTCTCATGGAAGCCCTGTTAGGCTCAAGGACCGGCGCGAACAGCTTTTTGAAACCCATCTCCGAGAAGGCAATCTCCGTCATGAGTCTCAGCGCCTCGGTGGCGATTCCTCTGCCCCAGTATTCTTCGCCGATCCAATAGCCGATCTCTGCCGTGTGGCGTTGCCGGCCTGTTTGAGCTTTTTTAATCTGCGGGACGTTGTTTCACAAGTCGTCGATAGTCGACATGAAGGCGCGTCCAATCAACAAAATTCTCCGCTCCAGATACGTTCAAGAAACTCTTCATACGGCAGTATATGAATGCCGTCAACCATCCGGGCGCGGGGTTCGAGGGAGACGCACACATAATGTTTCAGTGCGCCCTCTTCCCGCAATGCCTTCAGTGATTTCAGGTCCTGCGCTGCCACATTATCCTTTGCCTTTACCTCTATGGCCGTGTGGTCAGCAAGTATAAAATCCACTTCAAAGCCCGATGTAGACCTCCAGTAACTAAGCGGTTCGCCGGAGAGGTAATCGCAATAGCTTCGCAGTTCATGCATTATGTACGTCTCGAACGCGCCGCCGAATTCCGGCGTGCCGGGTTTAAATAGACGGCCTTGCAACTGCCCTACAATCCCCACATCAAAGAAATAGTACTTGGAAGATGCAAGCGGCTTGCGTTTTACCGACTGCCGCCAGGCAGGAAGTTCGTGCAGTACGAGGGTATCCTTGAGGATATCGAAATACTCATATACCGTCGTACGAGGTACCTGGGCATCACTGGCGACATTCGTAAAATTCACGATAGTGCCGTTGCAGAGAGCGGCCACCTTCAGAAACCTGCTGAATGCAGGCACATTGCGCGTAAGCCCCTCGGCGATTATTTCCTGTTGAAGATATGAACCGGCATAGGCCTCCAGGTCAGCTCGGGGATCATCTGAAAAGTAGATTGATGGAAGCAGGCCCCTCTCAATTGCCTTGTGCAGATCAAAGCTGCCACCCAACTCGCGGCGGGTCAATGGATGAAGATATTTTGTGCGAGCCCTTCCGCCGAGCAGATTCACCCCACCACTGCGCAGTTTGCGAGCGCTTGAACCGGTAAGTAAAAATCGGACACCCTGATTTTCAATTAATCTATGAACCTCGTTCAACAGGATCGGCAGCCGCTGTATCTCATCTATCACTACAAAGCGGTCTTTGGCCGTAAGTTCCTGCGCCAGCCTGCCGGGATTCTGACTCATAGCGAGAAACAACGAGGTGTCCAGCAGGTCATAGACCTTTACTGTGGTGAGCGTATGGCGAATCAGCGAGGTCTTGCCCGTCTGTCGGGGGCCTAAAAGAAACAGCGATTTCTTCTCCAGAATCGCCGGCAGGTCAAGTGCCCTGTTTATGTATAGCTCCTGTTCCATACCTCCCTCCGACGATAGCATCGTCATATTATATGACAAATGACGACTTTACTGTCAATTCAAAAAGAGATATCGCATCTCACCTTCGGGATCAGGCCCGGATAATTTGATTCAAAGCTCCTCATTATTACTTCAGGGCAAAGAAACTCTGGCATAGTAATATCCGTCAAAATAGTGCCCGCCTTTGAAACACTCTTTTCTCAAAACCCCCTCCAGCAGATACCCGTTCTTTTCAAGCACCCTCATGGACGCCCTGTTAGGTTCAAGGACCGGCGCGAACAGTTTTTTGAAGCCCATCTCCGAGAAGGCAATCTCCGTCATGAGCCTCAGCGCCTCGGTGGCGATCCCCCTGCCCCAGTATTCTTCGCCGAGCCAATAGCCGATCTCAGCCGTGTGGCTTTGCCAGCCTGTTTGGGGCTTTATCCCAACGCTACCGACAAACTCGCCGCCATACTCGATAACCTTCGTTACCGAGCCATTCTCCTTCGCCCCCGTCTCTATCCACCATTCCGCATCCTTTTGCGTGTAGGGATAGGGAAAGGTATCGATGAGATAGCGCGAGACGTTTTCATTATTCGCCAGCGCAACGAGCCGGGCGATATCGGCTTTGGTGTAGTCTCTCAGGGTGATCATTGTCCGCGCAACTTTAAGAGCGTTTGCCAACAAACGATTTTGGGGACGCCGATGATCCGGCGAAATCAGCGCTGCCGAGCACTGGTAATTCCGGCTCCGTGGAGGCACAATACACTTGCCGATTGCGTCTTGCTATGCGGCTAACGGCGTCAAGATGAATATTTTCGCCATGTTAGAGGCGGCCTTGATGTCGCCGCGACGGAGCGCATCCCTGACATCATCCAGCTTGTAAGCATCATCCAGCGAAATGTAAGGAGCCCAGCCGGTGTCGGCATCGATTAACTCGACATCAACTTCCGCCAGGTATTTGCCTTCGTGGACCAGTTTTTTGTGGTGCCTGACGCTCATTTTTTTCTCCTCATAAATCCTTTTGTCCATTTCTGCGGGTCGGGGCGATAAGCTGTTACCAGTACCGCGGGCCCAGTCGCGCCTTTTGGTATTCCCCATACTGCATGAAGCGGCTTACCGTCTCTGTCCACCTGCAGGACCAGTGCGCAGGGTCCTTTGATGTAGTCCGGGTACTCTTCAACGAGTTTTGCCCCTGAAATGCCCTTTATCAGGTCTCTGACAAATATCCCATCGGCAGCCAGTTCGTCATACCCGTGCTCCGAAATGCAAACTTCTTTCCGATCGATAAGTTCAGTAATTTGTTGCAGCAAAGGGCTCATATTGTCGAGTCGAAAAGCAACATTTTGTTCTCAGCAAGATCATCGAGTTTGTCATGGTTCGATTTTTCGCTGTAAATCCGTGACTATCTACATAACTACATCCTATGTCACCTTCGCACAGGCCGCTTAAAAATTCAAGCCCCTGAGTAACCTATGATGCCGCTAACTATACCTATTCTTCCCCCATCGCCACAGGCCGGTCAGGGTCGGTAATCCAGTGGCTCCACGAGCCCGCGTAGAGTCGGGCATCACCCAGCCCGGCGTGAAGCATGGCAAGGACATTGTGGCAGGCGGTAACACCGGAGCCGCAGTAGCAGATGGTGTCGCGGGACTGCGTATCGCCCAGCAGTGCGCGGAAGCGGGTACGCAGGGCTTCCTGATCGAGGAAGAGGCCGTCGGGTGTGAGGTTCTCCATGAAGGGGACGGATTTGGCGCCGGGGATGTGACCGGCCTTTGGGTCGATGGTCTCATTTTCGCCCCGGAAGCGGTCGGCGCCGCGGGCATCAAGGAGCTTTATGGCGGGATCGTTCAGGGCAGCGACTACGTCATCTACGCTTGCCTCCAGATGTAGCTGCGGCCTCGGCGTGAAGGTTCGCGCGGCGCGGGTCGGGACATCAGCACTGACCGGCTGCCCTGCGTCGAGCCAGTGCTTCCAGCCGCCGTCGAGCACGGCAACCTTTTCGTGCCCCAGCCAGCGCAGCATCCACCAGAGCCGTGCCGCGAACATGCCCCCCTTGTCATCGTAGGTCACCACCTGCACCCGCTCATCGATACCCCAGCGTGCAAGAGTCGCGGCAAATTGCTCTATCGAAGGAAGCGGATGGCGTCCGGTAACGCCGGGCACTATCGGTGCCGACAGGTCATCATCGAGATGGGCGTAAATTGCACCGGGGATATGCGACTCGGCATAAGCGGCGCGGCCCCATTGCTTGTTGGCGAGGTCGAAGCGGCAATCGACCACAAGCCAGTCGGGAGAGTTTATATTGCGAACAAGATCGGCAACTGAGATCAGCGTTGTATAAGGCATGGTCAGACTTCTTTCCCTAATCCTACGGGAATCAGTCGCAGGAAGGAGTCAAGGCAACACTTTCTTTGCTTTCTTCAACATTTCCTCGTCAAATGTAACCAGCTCCGCCTCAAATTCTCGCGCAACCTGAATTACGAGTGCATCCATGCCGCGTACTCCCGTTTGCGCAGCGAGTTCCGCGGCACAGATGGCGGATTTGTCATCAAGCGGCACAAAAGAGACAGCCTCTATATCGAGAAGTTGTTTCATCATCTCCAGCGCCATCTCCTTGGAACCGGTTCTTCTCTTGATGGCCGCAACCACTTCAACAAGTACGGAATATGGCAGAACAGCGAAATTCTTTCCCGAGAGCACACTCTCCCACAGCTTCAGCGCTTCTTTATGGCGGGGTTCATTTTTGAGAAGAGAGGAGATAATGACGGAGCTATCGAGGGTCAGCCTCTTCACCACGATTTCTCCCGCTGATTTGAAATTTCTTCTACGGCAGAAACATTATCCCATTTCGTGGAAATCTTTTCTCCGAGAGACTTCCATGCGTTGATCTTGGCCTGAGCCGTCGTTACTTTTTCTATTTTATGTATGATAATGTCTTTTCTGATTTCCTGTATCTCGTGGATCAGATTGCCCAGTCTGTTTTCCAGTGAGCTTCCCATTACGTACCTCCTTTGAATTCTCAACAGGGCTACTCTAGGCGCCACAGCTTTATTTGTCAATTGTTTTGAGGACATGAAGAGGTTTCCCTGTCTCATCCCTAACAACCATCAGATCCTCTCCCATATCTCGTAGGTATAGTCGATATTCGACGAGAAGTACTGGCTGAATATCTTTCTGAAGTTCTCGGGGACGGGCGGAAAGTGGACATCGCCGTCTACTACCGTGTGAATGGTGGAAATGTGCAGGATGTCGGCCTTCTTGATCAGCGCCCTGAAGACCTGCCCGCCGCCGGCGACGACAACATGGTCGGTAATGGTTTCGAGCTTTTCGAGGGCAGCCTCGATGGAAGAGAAGACGATGACATTCTTGTCGTGGCAGGTGTAGTCCGAGCGGGTAACGACGGCGTAGTGACGATTGGGCAGGTTACCCATCGACTCGAAGGTCTTGCGGCCGACCAGTACCCACTGGTTGTAGCTCAACGCCTTGAACAGCAGCTGCTCCCCTTTGGCCTTCCACGGGATATGCGGCCCGGCGCCGATGACGCCGTTTTCGGATATGGCAACGATTATCGAGAGTTTCATACAGGCACCTCTATCGTGTACTCTAATAAGTCTCATATCAAGGATTGAGCCGACCCGTCAAACAAATAATTCGCCTCTCCTCTCCCATGATTTGTTTTGGCAGCTTTTACGCCATCTGCTACAATTGGGCCTTTCAAAATCATGGGAGGAGCGGGCTGTGCTTGATTTTCTGTGGCTTGTGGTAAGCCTTGGCGTCATTCTGGGCGGCTGCGAGGTCTTTACCAACGGTATCGAATGGACGGGCAAAAAACTCAAGTTCGCCGAAGGGGTGGTGGGAAGTCTCATGGCTGCGGTAGGGACGGCCCTGCCGGAGACGCTGATCCCGGTTATCGCCATCCTCTTTCACACCGAGGCGTCCAGCCACCAGGTAGGCATCGGCGCCATTGCCGGCGCTCCCTTCATGCTCTCGACCCTCACCCTCTTTGTCATGGCCTGCGCCGTCTACTACTACAAGGGGCGGCGGCAGCACCGCGACCACCTTTCACTCGACAGCACGGTGATCGGCCGCGACATGGCCTTCTTTCTCATGACCTATCCGGTAGCCATCGGCGTAGGCCTGTTCCATCAGCAGGCGATCAAGTGGTTTGTCGTCGCCTATCTGTTAGGCATCTACCTCTATTACGTTTACCTTACACTGAAGGCCGATGGAGACGTGCACCACGACGTCAACCCGCTGCATTTCGCACGCAACCATCACGACCCACATCTGCATATCATCGGGTTGCAGGTAATCGCCGGGCTGGCCCTCATCGTGGGAGGCGCCCACTTTTTCGTCAAATCGGTGGCAAACGTGGCGCCGATCCTCAATATCTCGCCGCTGGTGCTCTCGATGATCATCACCCCGGTCGCCACCGAGCTGCCGGAGAAGCTCAACAGCGTCATCTGGGTCAGGCGCGGCAAGGACACCATGGCCCTGGGGAATATTACCGGTGCCCTTGTGTTCCAGAGCTGCTTTCCCGTGGCCATCGGCATCGCCTTCACCCCATGGGAAATCGAAGGGGTAACGCTGGTCAGCGCCTTTCTGGCCATTGGGTCGATCCTCTATCACTATCTGTGGCTCAAGGCACGGGGGAGCCTTAGCACTCGCGGCCTTTTGCTGAGCGGCTTTTTTTACCTGATCTTCCTCTTTTTTGCATTCTGAGATATGGCTAACCTCGTCTGTAGCGACTCCAGCGGTAACATATACGACCATCCCACCCTGGAGATGGCGGCCTGCTCCGGCGACCGGTTGGTGACTGTCCCCCGGAACGAGCTGATCCCCCTGCCGGAAGAGAGCAGCTTCTTCAGCCTGCCCGACAGCCAGGCCCTGGGGTGGGACAAACGGGCGCGTACCTTTGTGCCCGTCCAGCGGATGAAGTTTGGGCGGCAGAGCATACCGGTAACGGCGGTGTCGGCCTTTCTCCCGGCAGGGTATACACGCACCCACATCCCGGCGGCCCATTATGCCGCTGAGAGGAAACCGCTCCCGCTCTGGTGCTACACCGCCATCGGCTGGCAGGATGAGGGGTTCGTTGCGGCGGCGGTGCGGGTGGACGTGCGCGACATCCACAATCCGTCGATCTACGACGACTCGGTCCTGCCAAAAAAGATCACCGGCCGCATGAAGCAGAAAGGGGCCGCGCAAAACCGCCTCCTCAACCAGCTGGTGCGCTGTGCAACGGAGTATCACTGCTTCGCCGCCAAGAACCTCTTCTTCAGCCGGTTCGAGTGCCCGCTGCCCACCTCGCCAACCTGTAACGCCCGGTGTATCGGGTGCCTTTCGTTTCAGTCCCAGAGCGGCTGCTGCGCATCGCAGGAGCGGGTAAACTTCGTACCGACGCCGGAAGAGATCGCCGGAGTAGCAGTGCCGCATCTCATGAGAGTCAAGGAAGGGGTGGCCAGCTTCGGACAGGGGTGCGAGGGCGAGCCGCTGCTGCAGGCCGACACGCTGGAGGCCGCCATCCGGCGGATCCGGGCCGAGACCGAGCTGGGCACCATCAACCTCAACACCAACGGCTACAGCCCGGAGAAAGTGGCGCGGCTGGCCGAGGCGGGGCTCGACAGCATACGGGTGAGCGTCAACAGCGGCCTGCGGGAGACCTATGACGCCTACTACCGCCCGATGAACTACAAATTTGATGACGTGGTCCAGACCATAAAGACCGCGAAGGATAAGGGGCTCTACACCACCATCAACCTGCTGGTATTCCCCGGCGTCACCGACCGGGAAGAGGAGGTGGAAGGGCTGTTCGAGCTGGTGCGACAGACGGGGCTGGACCTGATACAGATGCGCAACCTGAATATCGACACGGAGCTGTATCTGAAGAACATCCCGGAGGCAAAAGGCAAGGCAATCGGGATCAGAAAGATGCTGCGAGGAATTGTAAAGGAGTTCCCGAAGGTCGAGATCGGCTACTTCAACCGGCCCAAGGAGTGGTTCGGGGTCCGGCGCTGCGGAGAATTGAAATTATAGGACGGGGGCAGGCCTGAACCCGCCCCCGCCACGGGTTATTTTACGTCAGGCTTCGATGTCCGGTCTGTCGAAGGAGGCAGCATGGGAATCTCTACGCTGGCCTGCTTCATGGAGAGGGAGCCAAGGAACTCGGTAATCGACCGCACCTCGTCGTCGGATAGCTTCACCCCCATCTGCTTCTCTCCCATGATCTTCACCGCTTCTTCCAGGTTCCAGACCTTCCCGTCATGGAAGTAGGGGTAGGTAAGGGTAACGTTTCGAAGCGACGCCACCCGGAAGAACTTCTTGTCGGCCGCGTTTTTTGTGACTTCATACCTGCCCATGTCAGTGCCGTAATCAAACTTCTGGAAGCTCCTGCCACCGATGCCAGCCCCATTGTGGCAGGCCACGCACCCCTTGCCTACGAAAACGTCAAGCCCCTTCTTCTCCTCGTCAGTCAGGGCATTTTTCTTCCCGGCCAGAAAATCGTCGAACCGTGAAGGCGTGAGCAGTGTCCGCTCGTAGGCACCTATGGCCTTTGCCAGGTTCACATAGGTAATTGGCGTTGCCTCCCCTTTGAAAGCTTCCTTGAAGAGAGTTACGTACGCGGGCATACTCATCACCCTGTCCAGCGCCATCTCCTGGGTAGCCGCCATCTCGCCGGGATTTGTGATGGGCCCCTGGGCCTGCTCCTCCACATCCTTGGCGCGGCCATCCCAGAATTGGGCGACGTTCAGCGCAGCATTATAAACGGTCGGGGCGTTTCTTGGGCCAATCTGCCACATGTGACCGATGGAGGTGGAGAGATTGTCGACACCGCCGGTGATCAGATTGTGGCATGAATTGCAGCTTATAAAGCCGCTCTTTGAAAGCCGCGGGTCAAAGAAGAGCATTCTGCCCAGATCGATCTTCGCCTGATTCGACGGGTTGTCGGCGTTTTCCACCGAAGCAGGGATCGGCTTGAAGTATTTGGAGTAGTCCTGCTCAGCGGCTGTCGCAAAAACCGGCACAGCTGCAACTGCAACCACTGCTATAAAACCCACCCATCCTTTTTTTATAGATAACCGCCTCTCCATCATTTCCCCTCCTTTTTGGTGAAACCTCCCTTTGCCCCGCACTTGGGGCACTTCTGGGGCTTGCACTTACCCTCTTTTTCAAAACCGCATGCACATACCCATGTTGCCATAGCTTCCTCCTGTATTAGTCGTTCATCTTGTTCATCGGCTTGCCGCAACATTCCTTGGGTTGCTCGGCA
>JAOUDF010000298.1 GCA_029859385.1 Nitrospirota bacterium | reverse complement strand
AGCTAGACTTCCTGCTGATACCGTTCGTCTACGCTGATACCCTTGGCCATCAGCTCCAGCTTGAGAAAGCCGGGGTTGGTCAAATCCATGATACCACCTCGTTTGGGCAAAAAAAAACCTGCTCAGCATAAGCTAAAGCAGGTGTGTTACTCGCTTTAGCTGTATTTGTAACGCGCCCGCAATCTGAGTCAAATCGGCGCACCGCTTTAAATTGTAGTCGGGTATTAAGCACCACCCGGCACCACATGTCAAGCAAAAAGTGCATGCACAGCAGGAAGCGTATTTTCAGAATATGACATATTGATAGAAAACTCATTAATCCGTATAGTATCCGGCAATAGACAGACTACAGGACTCCCGGCAATGCACGTTATCGTTGACCTTTTCGCTGATCTGAGAAAGTTTCACCCCGGAAACTCGACCTTCGAAATAGAGATTGAGCCCGGCAGCAGAGTTGCCGAACTGGTCATGATGACAGGTATTCCGCCTGAATATCCGATCATGGTGGTCATCAACGAAAAGATGGCGGCGACTGAAGATACCCTGCGCGACGGCGACAGGGTGGGACTGTTTTCCCCCATGGGGGGAGGAAGGTAAGAGATGCACGGCTGGCACGGCAAGGGTCTCGACATAGACCTCACCACAGGCTCGATTGAGGAAATAACGCCGAAGAAGGAACTCTACCTGCGCTACCTGGGCGGGCGCGGGCTCGGGGTGCGGATGGTGTTCGACCAGACCGGACCCGAAACCGACCCGCTGGGACCGGAGAATATCATCGTCTTTGCCGCCGGGCCGTTTACCGGGAGCAATATACCTACGTCGGGGCGCTTCTCCGCCGTCTCCCGCTCGCCGCTCACCGGCACCATGTTCGACTGCAACTGCGGCGGCCGGTTCGGCGTGCAGATGAAGCTGGGCGGCTGGGACTTCATCGTAGTGCGCGGAAAGTCGCCCAAGCCGGTCTTCATCGCCCTCGAAAAAGGAAAGGTCACCATTGAAGACGCCGGCGAGGTATGGGGCCTCAACGTCCGCGACGTCACCGCAAAGCTCGGCGGTCGGGGCAGCGTCCTCACCATCGGCAAGGCGGGGGAGCGGCAGGTGCTCCTCTCCGGCGTGGTCAACGACATCGACCACTCCCTGGCCCGGGGCGGCTTCGGCGCCATCATGGGGGCCAAGAACCTCAAGGCGCTGGTGGCAAAAGGGCACCTGGGAAGGCTTGAGCCGGTTCACCCGCGCCTCTACGAAAAGTACTACCAGGACATCACCCGCCTTCTCACCTCCAGCCCGGTTTCGTCCAAAGGGCTGACCATTTACGGCACGTCGGTGCTGATGAACCTGATCAACTATATGAAGATCCTCCCTACCGACAACTTCCGGAAGACCACCTTCGCGAAGGCGGAAGAGATCTCCGGTGAGAAGATGCACGCTGTCTACAACGTAAAGAGCAAGGCCTGCTACTCGTGCCCCATCGTCTGCCGCAAGGAGGAGAAGGAAACCACCATCCCCCTGCCCGAGTACGAGACCCTGGCCATGTTCGGCTCGAACCTCAACAACATCGACCTCAAGAGCATCGTGGAGGCCAACGAACTCTGCAACGAGTACGGCCTCGACTCCATCTCCGTCGGCACGACTCTTTCGTGCCACGCCGAAATCGAGGGGCGCGACCTGACACCGGAGGAGATCGTTGAACTGGTCAGAGAAATTGGAGAAAACGAGGGGATCGGAAAGGAGCTGGGCCAGGGATCACACCGTTATGCCCTGGCGCGCAATGCGTCCCACACCGCGATGGAGGTCAAGGGGCTGGAACTGCCCGGCTACGACCCGCGCGGCGTGCTTGGCCAGGCGCTGGGGTATGCCACCTCCAACCGGGGCGGCTGCCATTTGCGGGCCTACTTGGTAGGACTGGAGATACTGGGCAAACCCAAGCTCATCAACCGCCTCTCCTTCGACGGGAAATCGGGGCTGGTGGCCCTTTTCCAGAACATAGCGGCCACGGTCGATTCGCTCATCGCCTGCAAGTTCTCCAAGTTCAGCGTCAGCGAGGAGGAGTACGCCAACATCCTCTCGGCCCTCACCGGCGAGGACTTCCCCTCCCAGTCGCTCATCGACATCGGCGAGCGAACATGGAACCTGGAACGACTTTACAACCTCAAGGCGGGCATCGGCATCGAGAGTGATACACTGCCGGAACGGTTCTTCAACGAAGACGGCTCGGGCACGGCGAAGAAGATCGACCACGATGCCTTCATGCACTCGTTGCACGAGTACTACCATTTCAGGGGTTGGGACGAAAATGGCGTGCCGAGCCCCGAACAGCTTAAAGGTATGGGTCTGGAACCAGACGGGAGGGACCTCAATGTGGCGTGAACTTCAGAAGTTCGGGAAAAAATGCGTCGACTCGGGACTTACCACCTCGCACTTCGGCAACATCAGCGTCCGCGTCGGGAACAAGATACTCATCTCCCGCAGCGGCAGCATGCTCGACGAACTGGACGAAAACACCATCGTCGAGGTCGACATGAACTCACCGGGAAGCTTCGACCTCATTGCATCGTCCGAAACCATCGTCCACCGCAGCATCTACCAGAAGACCTCGGCCCTCGCCATCATCCATGTCCATTCCCCCTTCGCCACCATCGTTTCGATGCTGGAGCAGGGAGACTACCTGGAACCTGAGGACACCGAGAG
>JAOUDF010000297.1 GCA_029859385.1 Nitrospirota bacterium | reverse complement strand
AGGTGGTGGTAAAACATGGCGTCACCATCATTGGTTACTCCGACCTTCCCAGCCGTCTGGCCAAACAGTCCAGCCAGCTCTATGCCACCAATCTCCTGCGTCTGCTCGAAGAGCTGTCCCCCAAGAAGGACGGTACCATCGACGTCAATATGGAAGACGAGGTGATTCGCGGTGCTACGGTAATCAAGGAGGGCGCCATCACATGGCCGCCACCGGCGCCGAAACTGAGCGCCGAGCCGAAGAAGCTGGCTACGGCCGCCCCGCCTGTGGAAAAGGCGCCCGAGAAACCCAAGTCGCACACCGGCACCGCGGTCATGATGGTTGTGGGCGCACTGCTCCTCCTGGGCCTTGGCAGCGTAGCGCCTGCGGCATTCATGGCGCACTTCACGGTTTTTGTCCTGTCATGCTTCGTCGGGTACCAGGTCATCTGGAACGTGACGCCGTCGCTGCATACGCCTCTCATGAGCGTGACGAACGCCATCAGCAGCGTCATCATCATCGGCGCGCTGTTGCAGGTTTCCTCGGAAAGCCTGATCATAGTGGCTTTGGCCGGAATCTCGATCCTCATCGCCAGTGTCAACATCTCCGGCGGTTTTCTTGTCACCCAGCGCATGCTGCGCATGTTCAACAAGTAGGAGGCGCGGCCATGACTCACGGAGTTTTGACAGTTGCATACATAGGGGCAAGCATCCTCTTTATCCTCAGCCTGGGCGGCCTTAGCCACCCCGAGACTGCCCGGCGCGGAAACATGTACGGCGTAATCGGCATGACCATTGCCATTATCGCTACCATCATCGGCAAGGTGACCGGTTCCTTTGCGGTGCTTATCGGCGCCATGGGAGTGGGCGGCGCCATCGGTGCTGTTCTGGCGAAGAAGGTTCAGATGACCCAGATGCCGGAACTGGTGGCCAGCCTTCACAGTTTTGTCGGACTGGCGGCGGTGCTGGTCGGTTTTGCCAACTACTTCGATCCCAATCTCCATTTTACTGACGGTGCGGAGAAGGTGATCCACGACGTGGAGACCTATATCGGCATCCTCATCGGCGCGGTAACCTTCTCCGGTTCCATCATCGCCTTCGGCAAGCTCAGCGGAAAGATCGGCGGCAAGCCGTTGCTGCTCCCCGGCCGTCATTACCTTAACCTCACTGCGCTTATCATCGTCTGCGTCTTCGGCGTGTCCTTCGTTAATGCCGACAGCGCCGCCGCGGGGATGATGCCGCTGGTGGTAATGACCGTCATCTCGCTCCTTTTCGGCATCCACATGGTTATGGCCATCGGCGGCGCCGACATGCCGGTGGTGGTTTCCATGCTCAACAGCTACTCCGGCTGGGCAGCGGCCGCGACCGGCTTCATGCTCTCCAACGACCTGCTCATCGTCACCGGCGCCCTGGTGGGCAGCAGCGGTGCGATCCTCAGCTATATCATGTGCCGCGCCATGAACCGCCAGTTCCTCAGCGTTATCGCGGGCGGCTTCGGCAGCGGAACGACCACGGCCTCCACCGCCGCGGCCATCGAGGGAGAAGTAGTGCCGATCTCCGCCGAGGAAACGGCCGAACTGCTTAAATCGTCCCACGAAGTGGTCATCGTCCCCGGCTACGGTATGGCGGTGGCGCAGGCCCAGCATTCCGTGTCGGAGATCACCAAGCTTCTTCGCGAGAAGGGCGTCAAGGTCCGGTTCGCCATCCATCCCGTCGCGGGGCGTATGCCCGGTCACATGAACGTGCTGCTGGCAGAGGCCAGGGTGCCTTACGACATCGTGCTGGAGATGGAGGAGATCAACGAGGAGTTTCCCGAGACTGACGTCGTAGTGGTCATCGGCGCCAACGACATCGTGAACCCGGCGGCGCAGGAAGACCCGGGCAGCCCCATTGCCGGGATGCCGGTGCTGGAGGTGTGGAAGGCCAAGACTACCATCGTGCTCAAGCGCAGCATGGCGTCGGGCTATGCGGGGGTCGACAACCCGCTCTTCTTCAAGGAGAACAACCGGATGCTCTTCGGCGACGCCAAGGCCAGCATCGACGCAGTGCTCAAGACACTGAAAGACTGAACCTGAAAAAAGAGCAGAGATTACAAAGGGGGCTTTGGCCCCCTTTTTTATTTAGAAAGAAGCGTCTTCAGCCCTGTTGTCGGCCAGCCATGGAATGCGTACGGTGACGGGATTTAATGCAGGGTTGCCGTGGCGTAACACCACGCGGGCGTTCTGACAGAGGGGATGCCGGGTCAGCAGCGGCTGGAGCATGGAGAAGATGGTTTCGGCGCTGGGGCCATAGAGGTAGAGGGCCGTCTCTTCCTCCCCCGACCAGGCGCCGCGGATCTCGCCGGTCCCCGCCATGGCCTCGTCTATCTCTTCGGCCAACTCCTCGATGTCCCACTGCTCGTAAACCTCATTGGGAAGGTTCTGCCCGTCGATGTAGACCGCCACACCCTCGATGACGCCGAAGGGCACTGACTCTTCCACGCCGTCGCGCTCGAACCGCAATTCCGATCCCACCGGAGCCCCGGCACTCTCCAGTACCTGTTTCACCAGGTCGACGGCATCATCGAGGTTGACCAGCTCAAGGTCGATATCGACAAACTGCACCTCCTGCTCGTCGCTCGACTGGCATCCCTCACCGGCGATTACCCCCTTCCTCTGCTCTTCCAGAAACTTCTCCAGAGGGTCTTCATAGCGGACAGCCCTGTCCAT
>JAOUDF010000296.1 GCA_029859385.1 Nitrospirota bacterium | reverse complement strand
TAGAGGTCGAAAAGCCTGCTGATATGCCGGGCCTGCTCGTGTCGCTTCAGGAGGAGGCCCGCTACGGGCTCGTGGCGGTCGAAGAGCGCTTGCTCGACGAGGTGCCGGACGTCGTTATGCGAAGGATAAGAAAAAAGGGCGTGCCGATAATCATACCCGTCAATCTGCCGCAGAGCTGGGGAGAGGTCGAGTACGGAGAATCGCCCGTTGTCAAGCTGATTAGAAAAGCGATCGGCTATCAGATTAAGATTAAAAAATAGCGGAGCTGGCGCATGCGGAGCGAAACGGACAGATGATAAAGGACAAGATACTAAAGGGCTCCATCTGGGGCGTTGCAGGCCCGACCGTGATTGCAAAGGGCCTTGACGGCGTTAGAATGCACACCGTGTGCAACGTGGGCAAGCAGGGCCTGCTGGGAGAGGTTATACGCATCCGCGGCCAGGAGGTGACGCTTCAGGTCTATGAAGATACGGGCGGCCTGACCGTCGGCGAAGAGGTCGAAAGCACGGGGCTGCCACTTACCGTGCGCCTGGGCCCCGGGCTTTTGGCGAATATCTACGACGGCATACAGAGGCCGCTTTATAAGATCAAGGACTCTGGCGGAGACTTCATTCAGCGCGGGCTCCGCTTCGCCCCGATTGACACCGAGAGGTATTGGGATTTCACGCCTTTGAGAAAACCCGGCGACGAGATAAGCGAGGGCATGGTCGTCGGTACGGTGCAGGAGACCGAATCGATACTGCACAGGATACTGGCGCCTCCCGGGGTCTTTGGGAAGATAAGGACGATAAGCGACGAGAAGGTCTCAGGCAAGGCCCCGGTCTGCGTGCTTGAGGACGGAACCGCCATAGAGCTATTTCAGGACTGGCCCGTAAGAAAGGCGCGCCCGAGCGGAGTCAAGCTGCCGCCGACCATGCCGTTTATCACCGGCCAGAGGATCTTCGATACGCTCCTGCCCGCGGCGTTGGGCGGCACGGCAATAGTGCCGGGCGGTTTCGGTACTGGTAAGACAGTCGTAGAGCAGACGATCGCGAAGTACGGCAAGACCGATATAGTGATTTATATCGGGTGCGGGGAGCGCGGCAACGAGATGACAGAAATCCTTACGGACTTTCCGGCGCTGAAGGACCACGCAACCGGCAGGCCTCTCAGCTATCGAACCGTCATCATAGTAAATACCTCGAATATGCCGGTTGCCGCAAGGGAGGCGTCAATATATACAGGCGTAACGATGGCCGAATATTTTAGGGATATGGGCTATAACGTCGCCCTTCTGGCCGATTCCATATCGCGATGGGCCGAGGCGTTAAGGGAGATTTCTTCAAGGCTTGAGGAGATGCCCGGCGAGGAGGGCTTTCCGCCGTCGCTTGCGACTCAGCTCGGAAGTTTTTACGAAAGGGCCGGGCGCGTGAGCTGTCTCGGGCCCGAAGGCAGGGAAGGCTCGGTTACAATAATTAGCGCGGTCTCGCCGCCGGGCGGAGATTTTTCGGAGCCGGTAACGCAGTCCTCCATGAGGTTTGCAGGGGCCCTCTGGGCGCTCGATCCTGACCTTGCGTACAGAAGGCACTTTCCGGCGGTTAACTGGCAGTCGAGTTATTCGCTCTATTATCAAGGGCTTGCCGACTGGTTCGCAAAGGAGGTCTCCTCGGAGATGGGCGAACTGAGGGCGCGCCTGATGAAGCTTCTGCAAAGGGAGACCGAGTTAAAGGAGATCGTGCAGATAATCGGAGTCGAGGCCATGCAGGAAACCGACAGGTTGATGCTCGAGGTGGCAACGCTTGCAAGGGACGCGTTTTTAAAACAGAGCGTCTTTAACGATGCGGACGCGTTCAATACCTTTGAAAAGCAGTTCAATATGCTAAGGGCCGTCTTCGCTTTTCTGGACAACGCGTTACTTGCCCTCGATAGGGGCGTTTATATCGAAAATATTATCGGTTCGGCCTTCAGGTCAGACATACTCGGCTTAAAGGATGTCCCGAGCGAAGGCTTTGCCGAGCAGGCAAACACTCTTATCGCGATGATCGAAAAGGAATTTGCGATGATGGACGGGCATTGAGGGAGTTTTTTCCCTGTAATCTTTCGCGCCCGTTGTGGCGTTAAAAACGGCGACCGCCGATGCGTCACGCTTCACTCAAGGCTACTTGCCGCCCGATTCCTTTATCGTCTCCAGCCTTTCGTAGATCGTCCTGGCCCGCGCCCTATAGTCCCTTGCGGTCTTATTGTCAGGGTCGAGATCCAATACCACGTCCCATTCCTCGATGGCAAGTTCTATCTGTTCGTTCTGGAAGTACGCCATGCCCATCTTCAGGTGCTCGTTGACCTCCGCCCTCAATTCTGCTTTTGCCTGCTCGAGCAGTTTGCGCGCGTCCTTGTAGGAGGGTGATTTGATAAGCACCGCGGTCAACTCATCTATGGCGTTAGAATAGTCCTCGTTTTGAAGGTGCGCCTTGCCCTTGAGGTACCGCAGGTGTACCTTTGCCTCGGAGTCGACCTTTGTCTCGTGCTCGTCTTTCTTCTTATCGACAATCGTTATGAGGTTGCCGGGCCTGCCCTCGGCCTGCATGATCAACTGTCCCTTCAGTGTTGCGATCCTGCTTAAAGCGTAGTCGTTTTTCGGGTTGTATCGAAGCGAGTCTCTGTATGAATCAATCGCGCTTCTGTATACCCCCGACTTCTCGAATTCTTCGGCGATGGCCATGTGTTCTTTTGC
>JAOUDF010000068.1 GCA_029859385.1 Nitrospirota bacterium | reverse complement strand
TTCTACCATCACCCAAACCTCCCTTTGCCCAATGCCCTTCAAATTTGCTATGATTGCACACTCACAATCGGTTTTCAAACAGACAGTCTTTTATCCTTGTTCCACCGAGGTCACAGGGTTTGTCATTCCGGCGAAAGCCGGAATCCAGTGCTCGTATAGCTGCAAAATCTCTGGACACCGGTTTTCACCGGTGTGACGACTTTTAAGGGCAACCTCGATGGAGTACCGTTTTCTATAGAGAGTTTATTGATGAAATACGATAAAAAGCGTCCCAGCAGGGACGACAAGAAGCCCCGCCGCAAGCCCGCCGAAACCCCGGCCCCGGCAAAGCCCCATAAACCAAAAGCGCGCCCCGAAACCCGGCGCGGCAGCGAACCGTCCCTTCAGGACCGTCTCAAGACCCTGCCCGACCAGCCGGGCGTCTACCTGATGAAAGATGCCCGCGGGCATATCATCTATGTCGGCAAGGCCAAAAACCTCAAGAACCGTGTCAGGTCGTATTTCCAGTCGGGTAAATCGGCGGACTACAAGACCCAGGCCCTTGTGCAGCATATCGCCGACCTGGAGTTCATCGTCACCGCCTCGGAGCTCGAGGCCTTCATCCTCGAAAACACGCTGATAAAGAAACACAAGCCCCGCTACAACATCATCCTGCGCGACGACAAGAACTACCCCTATCTTCAGCTTACCGTTATCGAGGACTTCCCGCGCCTGAAGGTGGTCCGCAAGCTGCAGAAGGACGGCAACCTCTATTTCGGCCCCTATGTCCCGGCGACCCCCATGCGGCAGACCCTCGACGTGCTGAACCGCTACTTCATGCTCAGGAAGTGCGACCTTCCGCTGACTGAATCATCGGTGAAGGAGCAGCCGCGGCGCCCCTGTCTCAACCATCAGCTCGGCCTCTCCCCCGCCCCCTGCGCCGGTCTCGTCTCGAAAGAAGAGTACCGAAAGACCGTTGAAGAGGTACGACTCTTCCTCCAGGGCAAAAAGCGGGAGCTGCTCGATGACCTGCGTAGTCGGATGGACGATGCAGCCCGCGAGATGCGCTTCGAAGAGGCGGCCAAGCTGCGGGACCGGCTCCGCGCCATCGAGAAGCTGCTGGAGTCCCAGCGGGTGGTATCCACCGACCTCAAGGACCAGGATATTGTCGGCTTCATCCGGGAAGGTTCGGTCATGTCGGTGCAGGTGATCTTTGTCCGCAACGGCATGATCATGGGAAGGAAAGACTTCCTCCTCGAAGAGCTGGACGAGCCGGATAACCGTATCCTCTCCGGCTTCCTGGGACAGTTCTACGGCAACGAGGTCAGCCTCCCCGAAGAGGTGATGCTTCCAGTCGAGATCGAGGAGCAAGAGGTGCTGCAGGATATGCTCACACGGCTTCGCGGGAAAAAGGTAGAGGTCATCGTACCCCAGCGCGGGAAGAAGCTCGACATGGTCGAGATGGCCCGGGAAAACGCCCGCCTCTCGCTGCTGGCCCACCGCGCATCCATCCGCGGCGGCGAGAAACGGGCCGCCGAACTCCAGAAGGAGCTGAGGCTACGCAAACTGCCGCTGCATGTCGAGTGCTTCGACATCTCGAACCTGCAGGGGAGGGAACCGGTGGCTTCGCTGGTGGTTTTCAAGAACGGCATGCCGGTGAAAACGGAGTACCGCCACTTCGGGATCAAGACGGTGGAGGGCTCGAACGACTTCGCCTCCATGGGCGAGGTGGTCTTCCGGCGCTACAAGCGACTCCTCGAAGAGGGGAGGTCAATGCCGGACCTCATCGTCATCGACGGCGGCCGGGGCCAGCTTGGCGCTGCACTGGAATCCCTCGACAGGCTGGGGATCGTCGGCCAGCAGGTCGTCGGCCTCGCCAAGGCACGCACGAAAGACAAAGGAAAGAAGACCGATTTCGAGCGGGTCTATCTGCCGGGCGACGATTTCCCGACGCCGCTGGAGCCGACATCGGCCGCCTGTCACCTGATGCAGCGGATCCGTGACGAGGCCCACCGCTTTGCCCTGAGCTACCATCAAAAGCTGAGAGAGCGCAAGACCAGGGAGTCGGCCCTCGACGCCGTACCGGGCATTGGCGAGCAGCGGAAGAAAGACCTGCTGAAGCACTTCGGCAGCGTCCGCCGGATCATGACCGCATCGGTAGAGGAACTGGCGAAGGCGCCGGGGATTAGCGGGCGACTGGCAGCGGAGATAAAAGAGCGGCTTGCTTCGACAGAGAGAAAGGCGGGTTAAACAGTCATGAAGGAAAAGCTGAACCGTTATGCCCGGAATATCACCTCGCAGCACGGTGAGGACGGGATACTGGACTACATTATCTCCATCCTCGGCGACCAGGCCATAAAGTCGGTGTGTGAGTTCGGGGCATGGGACGGCATCGTGGCGTCCAACGCGTGGGACCTGTGGAAAAACAGGGGATGGAAGGCGGTCCTAATCGAGGGAGACCCGGCGAAAGGCAAGGAGCTGGCTGAGAATACGAAGGGGTTTGATACGGCGGTCTTCAACAAATTTATTGCTGCCGTCGGCAAGGACAGCCTCGACGATATCTTCCGGACCAACGGGCTGGACCCCAAAATCGGCATCCTCTCCATCGACATCGACTCCTTCGACTACCATGTCTGGAAGAATATGAGCCATGTAGACCCGCAGGTCGTCGTCATCGAACACAACCAGCATATCCCGCCCCATATCGAATATTTCGATCCCGAGGGTTTCGTCTACCTCAAGTGCTCCGCCAAGGCCCTGGAAAAGCTGGGAGCAGAGAAGGGATACAAACTGATCTGCTGCACCCTTACCAACTCCCTCTTCGTGAAGAACGATCTGTTTGACGCCGACAAGTTTCCCGATATGCCGGTGGAATGGCTGTTCGACTACAGCGGACTGGCGACACAGTTGGTCTTTACCGGCGAGGACAGAAACAAGTATCCGTTATTTGCCGGGAAGGCCCGGTCGGGCCCGAAGGGTGTGCTGAGGACCTACTACCGCCTGTCGAGCCTCTTCAATTCAAAGCAGACCTACAGGAAACCGCCCGATGCCGTTGTGGAACAGCTAAGGCGGGCAGGCATGGATATCTGAAACGGGTCACTTTTTCTCTATCTCTTCCAGCGTCTGCCGGTAGGTCTCGGCAAGCGGCCCGCCCAGCTCGACAGCCCGTCTCGCGGCGACCAGCGCCTCTTCCTTCTTGCCCCGATCCGAAAGCACCTGGGCGAGGTTGTTGAAAGACGCTCCTTCACCGGGATGGCGTCGAACAGCCTTTCTGAATGCCTCTTCCGCCCCGGCAAGGTTCCCCAGCGCATAGCGGCTGTTTCCCAGCCCCATCATAGCGCCCAGGCTTTCCGGCCATCGGGCAAGAGCTGTTTCATAGCCCGTTATCGCCGCCGACCACTGACTCGCCCTTTCCAGGCCGACCACTGACTCGAGGTACAACTTCTCATCGACCCGGCCGGGCAGCCTGTCCGGAGGCAATACCAGCATCCCCCACTTTCCGCTCCGCGCCCAGGTCCGTTCGAAGAGCTTCATCGAAAGCACCTCGCGCCTTGTCTTGCCTGAACGGAGAATGACCGTCTTTTCTTCCAGATCGTAGCCAATCACTACCGCATAGTGCCACACCGGATACCAGGAGAGACCGAGGTTTTGTAGGACGATCGCGGGATTGCCGGCTGCGATTTCCGCCAACAGGTTTTCCATCCCGGAGAGGGGATAGGCTATGCGGCCGTGACGGCGCGTCGCCGTTATCATGTCCGGTTGCAGGCTCCCTTTCCGAGCGGGGCTGTAAACCTGGGAGACAAGGTCATCCGGAGTGACGGCGTCGCCGCTCCAGTTAAGGAGCATGGCCAGAGACGCCGGGCCGCATTGATAGTCTTCCTGAGGATGAAAGAGGACTTCAGACAATTCAACCCGTGACGGCAAGTCGGCCGGATGATCGCTTACGAGACGGGTCGTTTCGAGGGTGGCGCAACCGGAGAGAAAAAGCAGAATGAGAGGAAGAAGCCGTAGGGGCAATTCATGAATTGCCCCTACCGGAAAGCGCATTACCGTTTGCCGCTGATGGCCGGGAATATATGGGTCAACCCAAGGATGTCGGTGAACAGCAGTACAATGAATATAAAGAGAAGCGCACCGATAATCCCCACATCACCGCCCGCGGGAAGCTGGTCCATCGCCGCCGCGACCCGGGAGATTTCGCTGTCGGTCAGGCTCGCCACGCGGGCCTGTGCCTCTTCATTACTAATGCCGAGAGACAGCATCTGTGTCCGCACATCGTCCCGTTCGAGGAATGCAAGCACGCGAGTCCGTTCAGACTGGGCCTTGCCCGCATCAATCACCGCGTCGGTTCCCACCATCGCCGCCGACACCGGGTGCACCGGCATGGTCATATTGAAAAAAGCGGCTATCAGCACGGGGACCAGGGGCTTCACTATACGGCGCATAAGAGTCATCTTTTCTCCTCCATGAAAGTGGACAGTTATGGTATCGTAGTTTCCAAAATCACAGGACACCTTTGACCAAGGACGACTCATGATGAATAAAAAGACCGGGCATGTCAACCATCTTGCGGCGCGTTTTTCCACCCTCGCCGTTCACGGCGGGGAGGAAGGCCACCCCCACAACCCCTTGAGCGTCCCGATTTACCAGAACGCCGTCTTTGCCTTCGACGAAGTTGCCGACACCATCAGCCAGTTCGAAACGGGAGAAGGGTACATCTATTCCCGCATCGGCAACCCCACTGTCGATGCCTTTGAGAAAAAGATGACGCTCCTCGAGGGGGGCGAGGCGGCCCTCGCCTTTGCGTCGGGCATGGCCGCCATCTCCGCCGTCTTCATGACCGTAGCGAAGCCGGGAGAGCATCTGCTCGTAGCGCGAAGCATGTATTCGGGTACCCACTCACTTATCGCCCACCAGTTGCGCCCCATGGGGTATGAAGTCGACTTCTTCGACGCCGCCGGAACGGACGGGGTACGGAATCTGGCCAAGGCCATCCGGGAGAAGACAAAGCTCGTCTACTTCGAGAGCCCCTCCAACCCGCAACTGGAGATCACCGATATCGAGGCCCTCGCCAGGGTTGCGAAGGAGCGCGGTATAACCACTGCCATCGACAACACCTTCGCCACGCCCTACCTACAGCGGCCCCTGTCGAAGGGGGTCGATGTCGTCATCCACAGCGCCACCAAGTACATAGGCGGTCACGGCGATGCCGTCGGCGGAGTTGTCGTCGGCAAGGAACGTTTCATCCATCGCATGAGGCACGGCATCCGCCGCGACCTGGGCGGCATCCTCGCCCCCATGCATGCCTGGCTCTATCTGCGGGGGCTCAAGACCCTGCCGCTCCGGATGGACCGTCACTGCGACTCGGCAATGAAGGTCGCCCGTTTTCTCGAAACCCATCCGTCGGTCGATTCCGTCATCTACCCCGGCCTCGCCTCCCACCCCGACCACGAACTGGCCACCCGTCAAATGAAGGCGTTCGGCGGTGTCGTCTCCTTCCGGCTGGCATCCCGTGAACAGTGCCGAAAACTTTGCGACACAGTGCAACTCTGTACCCTTGGTGTAAGCCTGGGCGATGCCGCAACCCTTATTCAGCACGCCGCGTCGATGTTCCACCACAAGGAAAGCGATGAGCAGTGCGAAAAAAAAGGGGTAGACCCCCTGCTCATACGGCTGAGTGTCGGGCTGGAAGACCCTGAGGATATCATCGATGACCTGAAGCAGGCGCTGGAGAAAAGCAGCCCTTAAGGGTTCATTACTCGGCATCCATTGTCCTGCCGTGGACACCGTCGCGGCCATATGATAAGCTATAGACATCTTTCCGGGAGACCACCGTGCAACTTATTTTCCTGCTCATCATTTCACTCGCACTTGCCGTTATAGTCTATTATTCAGCCAGTCTTCTTCTTCAGGTTCGGCGCACATTGGCCGGCGTCCAGAATTTCACTGCCATGCTGGACTCATCCCTTGGCCCGCTTCTCCAGGGACTGAAGGTTCTCTCGGCCAGAATAAACAGCGTTTCAGCCAGAGCGGACCAATGGAAACACTCCGTAGTCGCGCTGAAAAAAAGTGTGCATCAGATCGTTGTGGCCGCTGAGGCCATTGGCGCCATAATCGCATTAAGGAAGATCGCGGCCTCGGGACAGTCGAAACCGCGTATGATGGTATCAGCTTTGGATTTCTTGCGAAGGAGGTGAAGAATTATGAGTGACGAAAGAGATTATTCAGGAGGTTCCATACTGGTATCGTTTCTTCTTGGAGGCCTGGTAGGCGCCGGACTGGCGCTGCTTCTCGCCCCCCAGTCGGGGAAAGAGACCCGGGAAAAGATAAAGCACCTTTCCGGTGAACTGAAGGAAAAGGGGGAAACCCTGGCCAGGACCGCAAAAGAAAGGACTCTCCGGTCCTATGAAGAAGGCAAGGAGAGCCTGACCCATGCCATCGAGCATGGCAAGGAGACCGTCCAGGAAACCAAGGGTATCATTGCCGCCGCCTACGAAGCCGGCAAAGAAGCCATGGAAAAGGAACGGAAGAGACTGGCCGAAAAGGCGTAAATTGTTGTAGGGGCACCCCTGTGTGGGTGCCCTTTATTTTGGGCACCCACACAGGGGTGCCCCTACAGAAAAATGTCCTTCATCATCAAAATCCTCCTCCGCATCTTCATCAATTTTCTCTCCATCCTTGCCGCCGATTACCTTATCCGGGATATAAGCATACAGGGCGAGCTCCCGCTCTCCATGCCTGTCGCATGGGCAGCCCTGTCGCTGAGCGTAATCCATGCAGTGATCCGGCCGGTTGTCAAACTGATATCCCTGCCGGTAACCATCCTGACCCTGGGCCTGTTTCTCTTCGTTATCAACGGCCTCATGCTCATGCTGGCTGACTGGATCGTTCCCGGTTTCGAGATTTATGGAATCTGGGCGGCTATCAAGGGGGCGCTGGTCATTTCAGTGACCAGCTGGATTCTGGAAGTGATACTTGTTCCTAAAAAATCAGACTGAATCGCCTGTTGTATTTTCCCCACAGAGAACTGCCGCATTAACGACACAAAAAGCGGAGAAACCAACGGCAGAGGTAATTAGACGGCAAAGCCGAATATTTGTTCCCACTTTTTTTACACACCTCAACCCATTGTTTTTTCAGATTTTCCACTTCAGCCTTCAGCCTTCAGCCTTCAGCCTGCGACCCTGAGGCACACCTCTTGCTTTTATCGCTCTAGCCACAATAGCCTGTATCATTAATACCTTGACACACAGGCTGGCCGAATGGTAATTACTGCACGTTTAGTAGTAAAGGGCCGAACAGGCCGGTTTTTTTGACACTGCCTCACGGGGCAGGTCGCAAATTTCTCTCATAAGGAGGTGATGAAAGGCTTTCCCAGTTGTTTGGCTGCAAGGCAACAGTAGTAAGGCAGCATGAATGCATACGAAAGTATGCGCAGTTTTGAACAATTCAGGAGGATTTACACATGAAGAAATATCTTGCAATTGCCGGCGCCGGTCTCATGATGATCGGTACCGCCGGTCTGGCCGCCGCCGCCACTGTTGATGTGGGCGGTGAAGTCAGGATCAAGTATGAGAACAGGGAAAGTGCGACGTTTAACAACGATAACTCCGACACGCTGCACGGTACCCACCAGAGGACCAGGATCACGGTAAACGCCAAGGTCAACGATGAGATCAGCGGTAAGGTTTCGCTGCAGAACATCCATATTTGGGGCGCCACTGGGAGCACGACCAGCACCGCTGAGAACACTTCCGGTACTACAACTGGCCTCAATAACACCGATGTTTTCGAATCATATATCCAGATAAACAAGGTGTTCGGCACCCCGATCTCCGCCCGTCTCGGCCGTCAGGTTCTCTCCTACGGCGATCAGAGGCTGGTAGGTGGCCTTGACTGGGCTGATACCGGCCGCAGGTTCGATGCGGTCAAGTTCATGTACAGCTCCGGCGACATCGCCCTCGATGTGTGGGGCGCGAAAGTCGACGAGAATTCATGGACCACCAACACAATCGAGGGTAATGACAACGACCAGGACTTCTTTGGTGCGTGGTTGACCTACAAGGGCCTCAAGGACAACGTCATTGATGTCTATGCCCTGTGGCTCAGGGACGGTGGTAGCAACGTAGCGAGCGATTCTTCGGCCAATAACGGAAATGATACTGGTACAGCGCTGATCAGCGGGATCAGCTACGGCGATGCTGATGGTGATGGTACCGTAGCCGGCGCCAACAAGGAAGGCTCTGTCAACATCTACACCCTCGGCGCTCGCATCAAGGGTGCGGTCGGCGGCCTGGACTACACCGCTGAACTCAACTACCAGACTGGTAACACCTTCCAGGATGCCGATGTCGATGCGATGGCTTATGCCATCAACGTCGGCTACACCCTGCCTGTGGACATGAGCCCCAGGCTCTATGTTGAGTACGTCCATGCCGACGGTGACGATAGCTCCACCGACAGTGACACCGAGACCTTCAACCAGCTCTTCCCTACTGGCCATGCCCAGCTCGGCTATATGGACCTGGTTGGTTTCCAGAACGTCGAAGCCTGGAGGTTCGGTGCCAGCATCAAGCCCACCAAGGCCCTCTATATTCAGGCTGACTACTGGAACTTCAAGCTGAACGAGGAGAAGGACTACTGGTACAACGCTGGCGGCGCCAGGACTCTTGGCACTGTTACCACTGCTCAGTATGCCAACAACTCCGAGGATGACCTCGGCTCCGAGCTTGATATAAGCGTCAAGTACAAGTATGCCGACAACCTCTCCCTCGAGGGTGGTTACAGCATCTTCTTCCCTGGCGACCTCGGTGATACGGACCTCACTGGCGGCGGCGTTCGCATCTATGCCGACGACGACGACCAGACCTGGGCTTATGCTCAGATCAAGCTGACCTTCTAATTCGGGTTTCGATCCGGGTTAACAAAAAAACCCCGCTCCGGGCAACCGGGGCGGGGTTTTCTTTTTGGGTTATATTGTAGGGGCGGCCCTATGTGGCCGCCCTATAATTCAAACCGCGACAAAGGGCACCCACGCAGGGGTGCCCCTACGACAATATGCCAAACAAATACAATCCCGACATCCACCACCGCCGCTCCATTCGTTTACGGCATTTCGATTATTCCAATGCGGGCGCATATTTAGTAACGATATGCGTTCAGAACCGAGAATGTTTATTTGGAGATGTGGTGAATGGGGAAATGATGTTGAATGATGCGGGGCGGATGGTTTGGCAATGGTGGGATGAATTGAACAACAAATTCCCGACGATAGAAACCGATGCGGCCATTGTCATGCCCAATCATTTTCACGGGATTATTGCCATCGTAGGGGTGGCCCTATGTGGCCGCCCTGATAATGTTAACCGTGATAAAGAAGGGCACCCTACATTGGGTGACATCATGGATTGGTTCAAAACGATGACCACAAATGGGTACATAACCGGCGTAAAACAAAACGATTGGCCGCCATTTCCCGGCCGTCTCTGGCAACGCAACTACTACGAACGCGTCATCAGGAACGACGACGAATTGTGCGATACCCGCGAATATATCGCCAACAATCCGGCAACATGGGCCGAGGACGAAGAGAACCCCGCCTTTACTGAAACAACCCTGGCAGGATGAACGCAAAAGCCCGGCTGGAAGGCATCTCCTTCAGGTCTTTGACAGCGGCCTTCTTCCCACTCTTCAGAGAGACGGAACTACCCGATACTGCCGTCACTTCTTCCGAAACCGCATAGACCCTCACCGTCTCGAACGACGAATCCCACAGGGCCACAACCCAGCCTGAGCCGAAGGGGGACGACATGAACCCTTTCTCCTTCACCACCGAGTTCTGAAACTGCGCAAAGGCGCCGGAGAAACTGTTCTGCACCACCTTCTTGTCGGGCTCGGCCACAAAGGTCATGGACTCCTTGGGGTGCAGCTTCATCTTGTCGAGGTTCGCCACGGGGTAAAGTATCCGCTCGTTGGTGTAATAGTCGCCATAGGGGTACTTGAAGTAGTTCCGGGTTGAGCCGGTCTTCTTCGAGAGCACCAGCGTCTTCGGATGCGCCTTTTTCCAAAGCCCCAGAGTGGTCCTCACTACGGGAAGCCTGGTGAGTTGCTCGTTGACATGGGCGCCCTTGATCCCCATGCCCCAGGCCTGGGACCAGTAGGAGCGGGTCCTGCCGTCATAGAATACGAGGTTGGAGCGATAGAGGCGGCCGGAGTTGCTGAAGACAAGGGTCTCCGTCCCCTGAAGGCTCTTGAAGACCATGCCGATATCGCCGAGGAGCGAATAGGTCACCAGGATCGGCTCTTTACCCACCACGTCGTTTACCATCTCGTGATAGTTAAGGATGCCTATGGGATAGGCCTTTGCTTCCCCGTTGACGACTACCCCGATGACCATTTCAGTATCGGCAAACGGCGTCTTGTCGACGGTATCCGACTTGGGCTCAAGGATCGGAGGAAAGGTGTCCTCGGAAAAGAGTGGAATTTCGAGCATCTCGTCGGGGTTTACCCGCCAGACAGAAAGGTCCTCTTTCTTCGGCGCCTTGCCCATGGCCGACGAGACGTCGACCTGCACCGCCACAAAACCCAATACCACCGCTACACCAACTGCTGCCTGCAACAATCTTGTCATATCACCTCTCTATTCGGTCTCACCCGTTACCACCAGCGATACCGTCGCCCGGCGGGCATTGGACATCACCAGAAACACCTCGCGGAAACTGCCCGCTGCCGTCCGCTTGTAGGAAAGCTCCAGGTCTACCTTCTCTCCCGGCGCTATCCTCATCTCCTTGTCTAAAAGCTTTATGCTGCCGTCCCTCGAACTGATGCTGTAGAGCTCGAGCTCCTTTTCCCCCATGTTGGAGACAGCAACCTTCAGAAGCCGCTCTTCATTGATCTTCACCTTGCCCAGGTTCATGAAGGCAGGCTCCACGCCAATCATCGGCATGGGCCGCGGCTTTACTACTCCGTCTATCACCACTACCTTTTCGGGAGTTTTGGGATCGTTGGAGAATATCCTGATCTCCTTGTTAAATCCTCCCGGCCTGTTCGCCGTATCGTAAAGGGCGGTAAGGA
>JAOUDF010000067.1 GCA_029859385.1 Nitrospirota bacterium | reverse complement strand
CCCTGCGCAGGTCCTTATGAGGCAGGTCAAGTATCCGCTGGTCGTTGGTGTATGAATGGATGGTGGTCATGAGACCCCGGACGATCCCGACTTTTTCGAGAAGCACCTTGGCCACCGGGGCCAGGCAGTTGGTGGTACAGGAGGCGTTGGAAAGTACATGATGCTTCGAAGGGTCGTAGGCGGATTCGTTGACCCCCATCACCACCGTGATATCGGGGTCCTTGGCGGGGGCGGAGATGATAACCTTCTTCGCGCCCGCCGTCAGATGCTTGCCGGCGCCGGCCTTGTCGGTGAAGAGGCCGGTGGATTCAATGACGACATCGATGCCCATCTCTTTCCAGGGAAGTTCCGCCGGGTCTTTTTTGGCGCATACCTTGATCTCTTTGCCGTTGACGACAATGGCCCCTTCCCTTGCCTCGACCGTCCCGTCGAATATGCCGAGAACCGAGTCGTACTTGAGAAGATGGGCCAGTGTCACGGCATCCGTAAGATCATTGATGACACAGATATCAAGATCGGTCCTGCCCGCGGCTGCCCGGAGCACGTTGCGCCCTATTCTTCCAAACCCGTTAATCGCGATCTTCACCGCCATGCAGATGCCCCTCCTATTCTTAAAGAGTACTTAGTCGCACAAAGCCGTAGCCATAATTCAGGTAGAATGCATAAATATACGCTTTTAGCCAGCCAAGTCAAACAGATTCTCGTTTTGGCGCGATGAATGGCGGCTTTTTTTCGTTTGATTATTCCGAAGTTTATGTGATATTTTTTGGCTTTTCATGAACACCGGCAACCACAGGCGAGACGCAAACGGCCGGCCGGCCTGTAAAACTGCAAAACAAAGATTGAAGACAATGACTGGCGACGAACTGATCAACGCATCAAAAAAATACCTGATGAACACCTACAACCGCTTCCCTGTTGCACTGACCAAGGGACGCGGGACGCAGGTGTTCGACATCGACGGGCGGAAGTACCTCGACTTCATGGCGGGGATCGCCGTGAACAACCTCGGCCACTGCCATCCCAAGGTCACCGTGGCCATACAGAAACAGGCCCAGCGGCTGCTGCACGTATCCAACTACTTCCAGATCGAGCAGCAGACGACCCTTGCCCGGCTCCTCGTGGAGAACTCCTTTGCCGACAAGGTCTTTTTCTGCAACAGCGGGGCCGAGGCCAACGAGGCGGCCATCAAGCTGGCCCGGCGCTGGTCCAAGGAAAAGCACGGCCCGCACAAGCATGGCATTATCACCGCCCTCCAGTCCTTTCATGGCCGGACGCTGGGCGCCATAACCGCCACCGGGCAGGAGAAGTTTCACAAGGGCTTCGAGCCGCTGGTCCCGGGCTTCAGCTATGTCCCCTTCGGCGACGCATCGGCCCTCGAAGCAGCGGTGACCGACGATACCTGCGCCATCCTTCTGGAGCCGATCCAGGGCGAGGGCGGGGTAATTGTGCCGCCCGCCGACTATTTCCGCAAGGTGCGACGGCTGTGCGACGAAAAGAAACTGGTCCTGATCTTCGACGAGGTCCAGACCGGTATGGGACGCACCGGGAAGCTCTTCGCTTATGAACAGTTCGGGATAACGCCCGACATCATGACCCTGGCCAAAGCCCTGGGCAACGGCGTCCCCATTGGCGCAACCCTCGCCACCGACGAAGTGGCAACCGGTTTCGTCCCCGGCACCCATGCCTCGACCTTCGGCGGCAACCCGCTGGTCTGCGCCGCGGCCATCGCGACGATTGAGACCATCCTCGAAGACGGCCTGGTTCTGGAGAACTGCCGGCGGATGGGCGCCTACTTTACAAAGCAGCTCCATGCCCTGAAGAAAAAACACCCCATTATCCGGGAGATCCGGGGTATGGGCCTCCTCCTCGGCCTTCTGCTGGACGGCGAAGGGGCGGGCATTGTAGGCAAGTGTCTTGACGCGGGGGTCATCATCAACTGCACCTCCGGAAATGTGCTGCGCTTCGTGCCGCCGCTCACCGTAACGGAACAGGAGATCGACGAGGTTATTGGAACACTGGACGAAGTACTGAAGGGAGCAGCCTGATGAAGGATTTTCTCACCATAGGGCAGCTCACGCGGACCGATCTCGTTGCGTTGCTTGATCAGGCGGCATCTCTCAAGGAGATACAGAAGAGAGGCGGAATACACCAGCCGCTGGCAGGAAAGAGCGTAGGGCTCATCTTTCAGAAATCGTCAACCAGGACCCGGGTCTCCTTCGAGGTCGGGATTTTCCAGCTCGGCGGCCAGTCGATATTCCTTTCGCCCCACGATATCCAGCTGGGCCGGGGCGAAACCGTCGCCGACACTGCGCGGGTGCTGAGCCGCTACCTGCATGCAGTGGTCATACGGACCTACGGCCAGCAGATCGTCGAAGAGCTGGCCCACTACGCCGAGATACCCATAATCAACGGGCTGACCGACCAGCATCACCCCTGCCAGGCCCTGGCCGACCTGCTGACTGTTCGCGAGCAGAAGGGCCACCTCGAAGGGTTGAAGCTGGCCTATATCGGCGACGGCAACAACATGGCCCACTCGCTGATCGAGGCTGCCGCCCTGTCGGGGATGCACATATCCGTCGCCGCTCCCGAAGGCTACCGGCCCGATGAGACCATTGTTGCGAATGCCCGTTCACTGGCGGGGGCAGGAAAAGTCGATATCGTGGTCGACCCCTTTGACGCCGCGCGGGATGCCGACGTACTGTACACCGACGTCTGGGCCAGCATGGGGCAGGAAGCGGAAACGGAAGCACGGAAAAAGATATTCAAGCCGTACCAGATCAACAGGGCGCTGCTCAAGGAAGCAGGCGCCGATGCCATTGTCATGCACTGTCTCCCCGCCCACCGGGGGGAAGAGATCACCGAAGAGGTGCTGGAAGGCCCCCGTTCGGTGGTATGGGACCAGGCGGAAAACCGGCTCCACACGCAGAAGGCAGTGCTTGAACTGTTGCTCGGAAGTTAGAAGATGGCGGCGAGGTTCAGGCTCCTCCTGTTTTCGGCCCTGCTGGGCATTATCGCCGTAGCAGCGACTATACCGCTCCAATCGGCTGAAGCAGACCCGAGGCGAATCGCCTGGGATGCGCAGGATACCCTGGACCGGTACCTCTACCTCTGGAGAAACGAGCGGTTCGACGAAATGTACGAACTGACCGCATCTTCACTGAGGGAGAAAACCTCCCGGCAAACCTTTGTCGAGACCCTGAAAAAGGCGTCTCGCGAAGGGGTGAGGCTGCGGGAATACGCCGTGGGGGATCCGGTGAGAGGGAAGAAAAAACGTACGGCATCGCAGCTGAGCATTCCGGTCCGAATGGTATTTGTCCGCACAGTGGCAGGGCCTTCGGCCGACGAAACCATCAAGGTGAACAAGAGCATCGCCGCGGTGCAGGAAGGGAGCGAGTGGCGGATTTCCGGCTCCGTTACGGGAACCGGCAAGGGCAAAGGAAGAAAATATATAGAGGGATTGATTCCCTAGGAGGCGGCGGGACGTGAAGACATCGGCAAAGAAGGTGGTACTGGCATACTCCGGCGGACTGGACACGTCGGTAATCATAAAATGGCTCATCGAAAAATACGGCTGCGAAGTGGTGGCCTTTGCCGCGGACCTCGGCCAGGGCGAGGAACTGGCGCCCCTTAACGAAAAGGCGATAAAGACCGGCGCGTCGAAGATATATATCGAGGACCTGAAGGAAGAGTTCGCCCGTGATTACGTCTTCCCCATGCTCCGGGCCAATGCACTTTATGAAGGGAGCTACCTGCTCGGCACCTCCATCGCCCGGCCGCTCATCGCCAAGAAACAGATCGACATCGCCCGGAAGGAAGGGGCCGACGCCGTTTCCCACGGCGCCACCGGCAAGGGGAACGACCAGGTCCGCTTCGAGCTCACCTACTATGCACTCCAGCCCGATATAAAGATCATCGCCCCCTGGCGCGAATGGGACTTTACCTCCCGGGAGTCCCTTATCGACTATTCGGAGAAGCATGGCATCCCAGTCACCGCTACAAAATCGAAGCCCTTCTCCACTGACCGGAACCTCCTGCACATAAGCTACGAGGGGGGAATACTGGAAGACCCTTGGATGGAGTCGACCCGCGACATGTACACCATGGCCGTTCCGGTGGAAGAGGCCCCCGACAAGCCGACCTATATCGAGGTCGACTATGAGGCGGGCAACCCGGTGGCCGTTAACGGCAAAAAGATGTCTCCGGCCGAGTTGCTGGCCGAGCTCAATCGGATCGGTGGCGCAAACGGCGTCGGCCGGGTCGACCTGGTGGAGAACCGCTACGTGGGGATGAAGTCGAGAGGCGTCTACGAGACGCCGGGCGGCACCATCCTTCACGAGGCGCATCGGGCCGTGGAGTCGATCACCCTCGACCGCGAAGTGCTCCACCTGCGCGACTCGCTGATCTCCCGCTATGCCGAACTGGTCTACTACGGCTACTGGTTCGCGCCGGAGCGCGAGGCCATGCAGGGGCTCATCGACGACGTGCAGAAGAACGTCACCGGCACCGCGCGGATCAAGCTCTACAAGGGAGTCTGCCAGGTGGTCGGGCGCAAATCGGCAAAGAGCCTCTATCGTCCCGACATCGCCACCTTCGAGGACGACCGCGGCATGTACAACCAGGCCGACGCCGAAGGGTTCATTCGGCTTAATGCTTTACGGCTGCGCATTCGCGCCATGGCAGGGAGATAACGATGCAGGCAAAACCCTGGGGAGGCCGGTTCACCGAGGCCACCGACAAGTTCGTCGAGGAGTTCACCGCCTCCATCGATTTCGACCAGCGGCTCTGGAAGCACGACATCATGGGCAGTATCGCCCATGCCAAGATGCTGGCGAAACAGGGGATCATCTCGGCCGAGGACGAGGCAAAGATCACCTCCGGGCTGGAAGAGATTTACCGCGAGGTGGAGGAGGGCAAGATTGAATTTTCCGTGGCCCTCGAGGACATCCACATGAACGTGGAGTCCCGGCTGGTGGAGAAGATCGGCGATGCGGGCAAGCGACTCCACACCGGCCGCAGCAGAAACGACCAGGTCGCCCTCGATATCCGCTTCTATATGCGGGACGAGATCAGCCGCGTCAGGGTTCTTATAAAGCAGTTGCAGAAGGGGATCGTCGGGCTGGCCGAGGCGCATATCGATTGTATCATGCCCGGCTTCACCCACCTGCAGCCCGCCCAGCCGGTGCTTTTGAGCCACCACCTGCTCGCCTACTACGAGATGTTCAAGCGCGACCTCGACCGGTTCGAGGACTGCTTCCGCCGCACCAACGTCCTGCCCCTGGGTTCGGGCGCGCTGGCGGGGACGACCTTCCCCATCGACCGGCGCTACACGGCGGAACTGACCTTTTTCCCCGACGTGACGCGCAACAGCATGGATTCGGTCTCGGACCGCGACTTCGCCATCGACTTCTGCGCCGCTTCGGCCATCCTGATGATGCACCTGTCGCGCCTCTCGGAGGAGCTGATCATCTGGGCATCGGCCCAGTTCGGCTTCGTGGATATCCCCGACGCCTACTGCACCGGTTCGTCCATCATGCCGCAGAAGAAAAACCCCGACGTCCCCGAGCTGGTGCGGGGCAAGACCGGCCGGGCCTACGGCAACCTGATGGCCCTGCTCACCCTCATGAAGTCGCTGCCGCTGGCCTACAACAAGGATATGCAGGAGGACAAGGAACCCCTCTTCGATACCGTGGACACGGTAAAGGGGTGCCTCACCGCCTTTGTCGGTATGCTGCCCGGGCTCAAATTCAACAAGGAGAGGATGCGGCGCGCCGCCCTCATGGGCTTCACCACCGCCACCGACCTCGCCGACTACCTTGTGAGAAAGAACCTCCCCTTCCGCGACGCCCACGAGGTGGTGGGGAAAGCGGTCCGTTACTGCATCGAGCAGAACAAGGGATTGGAAGAGATGACGCTGGAGGAGTTCCGTAAATTCTCGGACCTCATCAGCGACGACGTATTCGCGGCCATTACCCTTGAGGCATCGGTCAACGCCAGAAAGTCCGAGGGAGGCACGGCAACCGAGGCAGTGAAGGCGCGGATAAAGGAACTTTACGAAGCAGGAGAGGTGAGATAATGTCTAATTTCAGATTTCAAATTGCAAATTGCAAAGTACCAATCTTGAATCTGAAATTTGCAATCTTAAATATCACGGCACTCCTGCTGCTGGTCGTGATCGTGACCGGTTGCGGCCGCAAGGGAAGTCCGGTAATTCCCGGGAGCATTGCCCCCGAAACGATCGCCGGCCTCAAGGCGAAACCGGCTCCGGGGAAGGTTTCGCTTACCTGGACCATGCCCACCAAGACCACTGAAGGGTCGCGGCTGAAAAACCTGACCACCTTCATCGTGCAGCGGGGTGAGGTTGCCGAAGGGACAAAGCCTGAGGATTGCAGCTGTACCTACAGGGCCATCCAGACCATCGACGTCGAAAGTCCCAGCCCTGCGGTCATAAAAGAAGGGAAAGTCTATCTTGACGATGTCACCGTAAAAAACGACACCACCTATGCCTACCGCGTCATCGCCGTAAACCAGTATGATCGGGAAAGCCGTCCCGGAACTCCTGTAGTCGCCCGACCCTCCGTACCGCCGGCAGCGCCGACAAACCTGGCGGCCGAGGCTGACGAAAACCAGATACGCCTTTCATGGCAGGCCCCAACGACCAGTGAGGATGGCTCGCCGCTCACCGACCTGAAGGGCTACAACATCTATCGTTCTGTCGCCAAGGGGACGGAGGGCGGCCTGATCAACCAGCAACTGCTCGCGACGACCTCGTTTACCGATATCGGCCTCGAGTCCGGCAAAACCTATTACTATCAGGTAAGGGCCGTCGACAACCTGGCACAACCCTGGAGCGAGAGCAAACCCTCCAGCGAAATCGCCGCCTCCCCCGAGGACCGTACACCCCCGATGCCACCCGTCACCCTCATCGCCGTACCCACCGCAAAAGAGGTTCGCCTCACCTGGGAGCCCAACCGCGAGAAGGACCTGGCAGGCTACCGTGTCTACCGCTCCACCACGCCGGGTCAGGGATACGAGCCCGTTACCCCGGCGACGACTGCCGCCAACAGCTTCGTGGATACCAGTGTGACACCCGGCAACACCTATTACTACGTCGTCACCGCCGTCGACAACTCACGCAGGGCCAACGAGAGTTTCCGTTCGGAGCAGGCCACGGCTACCATTCCGCAATAATTCGTGATGGTGCGTCGAATTATTTTTCATTTTTGTGGCGGCCCTGTTAAACTTAAATAATAAGTACATTCGGCTATAAATCTTTGCATCTCAAGGCTTGCTGCCGATAACGAGGCGCCATGGATGTAAAAGTCATCAATTCTTTTCTCGTTGCCGCCTATGACGTTCTGGGCAAGGAACTGGGCATCTCTGCCGAAAAAGGGCGGATAGGCTCCCACCAGGATTTCTTCAATGTCTCCGACTTTACCATCCGGATCGCCATCAAAGGGGAGAACGAAGGGTTCATCTGGTACACCATGACCGAGAAGACCGCCCTGGCCATAGCCAGCAAGATGATGGACTCCCCGGTGACCGTCATGGATGCGATGGCGGAATCGGCCCTGGCCGAGCTGGGCAACATGATCTCGGGCCTTGCGGCAACGCAGCTCGGTAATGCATCCATCGCCTGCACACTGGAAAGCCCTATTGTAATGAAAGGAAAGCGCGCCTGTATGCTGGGTGACGCTACCGCCCTGGCTATCCCGCTGACAACCCCTCTCGGGCACCTGGATATCAAGGTCTGCCTCGCAAGGGTTCGCCAGAACGCCTGACCACAACCCTCCAGCATCGATCTCACCTGCTTTACATTGTCAGTGGCCCTTCCGTCCCGTTTCGATCAAATACGGTATATTTAAATTATAGAAAACCATACCCCTGGTTCAGGGGTACTCATCTCAACCCTTAAAACTGAGGTGACGCCATGTTGTTCATAGCCGAGAACCTGAATACACGAAATACACGTTTCACCAATGCCTTGAAGGATTTTTCTTCAGGCACCATTCAGCATTTAGCGTCCGAGCTTGTTGACGCCGGCGCTAATGCGCTGAATATCCAGACCTCCACCGACGGCGTGGGAGACGAGGTCGCCCTGCCGAAGGTAGTGCAGGCCATAAGCCGGACTCTGGACGTACAATTGGTCCTCGACAGCAGAAATGTCGAAGCCCTTGCCAGGGCGATCCCCCTTTGTACGGTACCGCCCATTATCAACTACCTTGCCGCCGGCACGGAAAGCAGCGACGCAATCATAACTCTGTGCCAGAGGCACGGTTGCAGCCTTATCCTGCGGGCAATGAGGGACGACATCATCCCCACGTCGCTGGACGACCGGCTCCAGGCGATTGAAACTCTGATAGAGAAGGCAAATGCAGCGGGAATCGTCAATTCACGACTGCTGGCAGACCCCTCAATTGTCCATATGGGACAGGGGATGGGGCAGGATTATGTCCGGATTTATCGGGAGTTCGTCAACGCCCTGGGTGAGCTTACCGATCCTCCGGTGGGCACCATCGCGTGGATTTCCAACCTCTCGACGGGCCTGTCACACGATATTCGCCCGACGATCAACGCGACATTCCTGGCATATCTCATGGGAGCGGGGTTGAAGGCGGCGATGGTGGATATGCTGGAACCGGAGATAGCCAATACCATCTATCTCCTACGGGTGTTCAACAATGAGCTGGTATTCTCCGCCGCCGAATTTGAGCGGATACGGCTGGTGACGGTCTGAGGACAGGGTTCGCCAAGATTATCCGGCCCTTCTTTGGTCTCTGACCACAGAGCTCCCTACCATGAGGTCGTGGAGGGTGCGCTTCTTCTTGTCCAGCAGCACCATCAGTATGCTGAAGTAGAAGAAGAAACAGGAGACCGTGAAGAGAAGAGCCCGGAAGAATGCCTGAGGCGCGGAAAGAGGGACGGGCGGGTTGGCATCGGAGAGTACCCGGATATGAAGGAGCATCTTCCCGGGAGTCTGCCCCCCCTTGGCGTGAAAGAAGGTGAAATAGGCGCAGAAGATGAAGAAATAGAGGAGCATGATGGGCGCGGTGAGGGAGAGCACCACGTCGAGGGGCGAGAGCTCCATGTCGCCGGCGATGAGGCCCAGGGCTACGGCCGCCGACCCGACAAGGATAAAGAAGATATGGACGAGCTCGATAAGGAGGATGTCCACGAGCAACGCGGGAAAACGGGTAATCAGACCGGCGTAGACAACCTCTCCGATGCCGTTGCCGTTCATAGGCGTATCCGATGACGCACTGCGGGAAAATATCCCCATTCAGCCCAGTTCTCCATAGTGGTATGCAGCAAGAGCAACGGCAACAATGCCTGCTGTTTCCGTCCTCAGTATTCTTGGCCCAAGGGAGGCAGCAATGAAACCATGCCCTGCGGCCATCTTCGCCTCAGCTTCGGTGAGGCCGCCCTCGGGGCCGACGATAAGCCCCAGGCTGCCTGCGGGCACAAGACCCTTCACAACCTCCCGGAAAGTCGCCGCCTCATTCTCCCAGAAGAAGATGCCCCCGCCGGAAAATTCACGCAAGGCCGTCTCCAATGGCATGGGGCTAACGATCTCGGGAGTGGCCGTCCGGCCCGACTGCTTTGCCGCCTCAGCGGCGATCTTTCTCCATCTGGTCACTTTGTTGGAGAAGTCCGGCGGCAACGGATGAGAGCGGCTGTACTCGGTGATTACGGGCGCAATTTTCGCTACACCCAGCTCGGTGGCCTTTTGAACCACCAGGTCGATCTTGTCGAGCTTCCCGACCCCCTGGAACAGTGTTATTTGCAGCAGGGGTTCCGTCCGTCGTCCGGTGGCCTCTTCGAGGTGACCCTCGACAATATCCGTCCCGATCCGGTCGACTATTCCCGTATATTCAAGGGAGTCGCCGAAAAGGCTGATCCGGTCCCCTTCCTTTATCCGCAAGACATGGACAAGATGATGATAGTCGCTTCCGGCAAGGCGAAAAATGCCTTGTTTTCGGGAGGTTAGGGTAAGGGGGAATCTGGGCAGGCCCGGCATGGGGCGCATTATAGGATGGGGGGATCAGGCGGTCAAATCCTTTTTTTTAAAAGGGTTACGCCTTTGAATCACCAGTATTCGAGGGTCCCGCTCTTCACGTCGATGCTGCGGACGATCCACGCCTTTTCGTCGAGGCTGGTCTTGAGCCCCTTCACGATATCGGCGAGGGGCATGAGCTTCACCTCATAGGTCACCTTTTTTATGCTCCCCTGGGCGTCTTTCGGCGCTGTCGCGGCATCGGCATACTCTACCGCCACCTCGACGGCGGCTGCTTCCCTCTCGCGGTATTTCGACGTGGGGTTGTCGCCCAGCTTTCTGGTCTCGGAGCCGCCGATCGTATATTTCATCTGGGGGATGAAGAGAAACTTCTCGGCCCATGCTGAGGAGAAGCCAACCAGCGTCGTCGCCTCGTCATACAACTCCCTGGATTTCTTGAAATTTTCGTCCAGCTTCGCCTGCCGCCCCTCCTCGCCTGCCCGGTAGATGAGGACGATCTGTCGTTGCGGCAGATAGTCCATTTCGTAGAGCGTCTTGAAATCACCGGACTGGGCCGCCTTGATGTAGCGGTCGAGCGCGGCTTCCGGCACCTCCGACGGTTTGCCGCCGCCACAGCCATTGAGCAATAGAACCGCAAGGAATATTCCGGCTACCGCTCGGGTAACACCGGAGAAACGGGCAACGATTTTTTTAGCGGATTTCATAACAGTCCTCACCATACCACGTTGGGATAATACCAGTGATTCACCATCCAGGTATTGTCGTTAAGGATCGGGTTGCGCACCCTGTCCTTGAAGGTTTCCGGCGGTATCGCCATCCGGACGCCGCTGTAGTCGTGGTGGCAGCCGTTACAGCCCAGGGTCGGCGATTCGTAACAGGAATAGGTCACCATCCCGGCGATCATGAGGCCGACCAGAAGGGCCGCGAGCCCCGCCACGACTTTCCCTGCTTTCTTCTTCGGCTTCCGCTCCTCCGTCTTCCTGAAGAAGAAGGGGAAGATGGTAAGGATGAAGAGGATGAGAAACGGCAGGTAGACCGCTCCGATGGC
>JAOUDF010000295.1 GCA_029859385.1 Nitrospirota bacterium | reverse complement strand
ACGGTTACGCTCGACGAAGCCGACGACCTAATCCGCGAGGCCAAAAAAGGGAAGCTGATCCTTCAGATAGGCCACATCGAGCGATTCAACGGCGCGGTCCAGACCCTCCTCAAGCTTATCAAAGAGCCTCTGTTTATCGAGTCGCACCGCCTTGGGCCATTCCCCGAGCGGTCTACCGACGTGGACGTGGTACTCGACCTCATGATCCATGATATCGACATCATCCTCAGCCTGGTAGGGACTGCCGTGAAACGGATCAGTGCGGTGGGTGTGCCGGTTATCACCCCCAAGATCGACATCGCCAACGCACGGATCGAGTTCAAGGGCGGGTGTGTCGCCGATGTCACGGCCAGCAGGGTATCCCCCGAAAAGCAGCGCAAACTCAGGATATTCCAGCACGACACCTACATCTCTCTGGATTACGGCAAGCAGGAGATATCGGTCTTCAAAAGAGAGATGGTAAAGAAAGGCAAAGAATCAGCTTCCCAGATTGCCCACCAGATCCTTCCGGTAGAACGGGAGGAGCCGCTCAAGGCCCAACTGGAGGCGTTCGTTGAGTCGGTCCGGACCCGCAAAAAACCGGCTGTTTCCGGTGAAGAGGGCCGGGAAGCCCTGAAGGTGGCGCTGCAGGTTCTCGGAAGGCTCAAGACGCGATAATTCATGGACCGACGCAAGGTAATGATCGTTGCCGGAGAGGCTTCCGGTGACCTTCACGGCTCCTGTCTCGCCAGAGAACTTAACGGGCTGCGCCCGGATTGGGAGATCGTTGGCGCCGGGGGAGAAAAGATGAGGGCGGCCGGTGTGCGTACCCTTGTCAACAGCGATGAAATCGCGGTGGTGGGGATCGTCGAGGTCCTTGCCCACTTCCCTGCCATACGACGGGCCTTCAATACGCTGGTCGACGCGCTGCGCGCATCCCCTCCGGATATCCTCGTTCTCATCGACTACCCTGACTTCAACCTGCGACTGGCAAAAAAGGCTCATCAACTGGGCATTCCCATCATCTACTACATCAGCCCCCAGGTATGGGCCTGGCGTGCCGGAAGAGTAAAAACCATCGCCCGGCTTGTCCGTCGAATCCTCGTCCTTTTTCCCTTTGAGGAGGATATTTACCGCAAGGCCGGTGTGGATTGTCGTTTTGTGGGGCATCCGCTGCTGGACGAAGTGTTGCCTCCTGTCGAGAAGGATGAGGCGCTCACTACTCTTGGTCTGGCCGATACGCCGATGACCGTGGCGCTTCTGCCGGGGAGCCGCAAGAGGGAGGTGGAAACCCTTTTCCCCGCCATGCTGGGTGCCGCGAAAATTCTGGCAAGAAACAGGCCGGATATCCGGTTTCTGGTACCGGTTGCTTCAACCATCGATATGGCGTATCTTGAGTCAGTGGCCGCCGACAGCGGACTCCCGATCATGCTGGTTCGTGAGCAGGTGAACGAGGTCCTTGCCGTGGCAGATGCGGCGGTGGTGGCATCCGGTACGGCGACGCTCCAGACGGCCCTCATGGGCCGGGCCATGGTTATCGTCTATGCGGTGGCGCCACTGACCTATTTTCTGGGGAAGTTGCTCATCAAGCTCGACTGCATCGGACTGGCGAACCTGGTGGCGGGAAGAAAGATCGCCCCCGAGCTTATTCAGGATGAGGTGACGCCGGAGCGGATTGCGGAAGAAATGGATGCCATACTCAGCGACCCTGTAAAGCGGGCAGAGATGGAACGGGAACTGGCTTCCTGCCGGGAGAAGCTGGGAGGACGCGGCGCGGCCCGGCGGGCAGCGGAAAATGTCGTTGAATTTGCCGAGGGTATTCCGAAATGAAAGGTTCCGTAAAGGTCTATGGTCGTCTTTTGACCTACCTGAAACCCTACTGGAAGACGCTGGTGCTGGCCATCGCGGCGGCAGCTGGCGTCTCGGGACTTTCGGCACTCCTTGCCTGGATGGTGAAGCCCGCCCTCGATGACATCTTCATTGCCAAGAAGATGGACATGCTGGCGATCCTGCCGCTGGCTGTCCTGATCGTATCACTCGTCAAAGGGATTTTAACCTACACCCAGTCCGTGCTGATGCAGTATGTCGGAAGCCGCGTCATCATGGACATCCGCAATGCCCTCTACGAGCATATCATCTATCTTCCCCTCCGGTTCTTCGGCGACCACTCCTCGGCCCAGCTGATATCCCGGGTCACCAACGATGTGGGCACCATGCAGATGGCCATTGCCGGCCGCTCAAAAGACCTCCTGCGGGAGAGCATGACGGTGGTCGGGCTCCTCTTCGTCGTCTTCTTCCAGAAATGGGACTTGGCGATCATATCCGTGCTGGTACTCCCCCTGGCCGTCTATCCGGTGATCTCCTTCGGTCGCAAACTGAGGAAGCTGAGCAAGAAGTGGCAAGGGAAGATGGCCAACGTCACCACCGTTCTCTCCGAGACCTTCACCGGCGTGAGGATCGTCAAGGCCTTCGGAATGGAGCCTATCGAAGCGGAGCGGTTCAGGAAGGAAAACAGAGACTATTTCGACCTCACCATCAAGTCGGTCAAGACTGCCGAGATTACCTCGCCCATGATGGAAGTCATCGGCGGCCTCGGGATCGCCTTTGTCATGTGGTACGGGGGGAGCCAGGTAATCAAGGGGACTACGACCCCCGGCACATTCTTTTCCTTCCTGACCGCACTGCTGATGCTTTACCAGCCCTTCAAGCGTCTCAACAAGGCCTATGCCGACATTCAGCAGGCCGT
>JAOUDF010000294.1 GCA_029859385.1 Nitrospirota bacterium | reverse complement strand
GGATTCGGGGCGACCTCGAGAAGATTGTGAAGGAGTGGGCGGGGTATACCCCGAAGGAGAGTTTTGAAAAACATACTACACTGGTAAAAAAGACCCAGAGTTTCATTATCCTGATTGCCGACAAGTCGGCGCTTACTGTTGAGCCTGACCTCGGCACCTCCTATCTCGCCGCTTCCTTGCTCACCAAACTTCCTACCCAGCTCGAATTTATGGGGCAAATCAGGGCGTTGGGCACCGGAATCGTCGCCCGCAAGGCTATTACCGAAGAAGAGAAGGTAAGGGTCGAGCTTACCCTCGCCAAGATTGTCACCGCGGAAGAGGAAGCCCAGATCAGCTTTGGGAAGACCATGGCGGTCCATTCCGATATAAAGAATGAGATCGAGGACAAGGTGAAGGATAACTCTGCTTCCATCACTGAACTGGCAAAACTGGTTGGCCTGGAAGTGTTGTCCGGAAAGGCAACCATTGCTCCGCCCGATTTTTTCAAGGCGGTCACCGGCCTGATGGAGAAGGGGTTCATTCTGGACGATGCTGCCATGGCGCAGCTGGAACGGGAGATTAGCCTGCGACAAGAGGTAGACAGGGCTTCTCTCGACAGGGCTATTATTATTTCAGTGGTGATAGCTCTGCTCTTGATCTATCTCTTCGCGGGCACTTCCCTCGCCGTGACGGACGCGGTCAGTAAAATTGCTACCGGCTCCGGCAAGCTTGCCCAGGGTGACCTGACGGCTCAGATAGAGCTTGATACGAAGGACGAGCTGCAGGCGGTGGCGGCAAGCTTCAACGGCATGGCCGCGAACTTCGGCGCTCTTGTCCGTGATATACAGGGGAGTTCGGTAAAGGTCCTCAATACGTCCACCGGACTGAACAACATTTCCACGCAGGTTGGTCAGGCATCGAACCAGGTGGCGAGCGCCATCCAGTCAGTGGCCGCCGGGGCATCGCAGCAGACAACCGTGGTAAACAAGGTCAAGGACTCCATCGGCGGCCTCACGCAGGCGGTGGACCAGGTGACCCGCGGCGCGTCGGAGCAGTCTTCTACAGTAGCGAATGTAAAGGATTCGGTGGAAGGTCTGCGCAAGGCAACGGAGCAGGTCGCCAAAGGTGCGTCGGAGCAGGCGCACCGGGTGAGCAGTGCTACCACCAGTATCCAGGCACTCTCCGGGGCCATCAACCAGGTGGCCAAGGGCGCCCAGGACCAGAGCCGCAATATAAACGATGCAGTGCACACAGTGCAGGATGTAGCTTCGCGGATCGACGAGATAGCCAACGGCGCGAAGACGGTGGAGTCGGTGTCGCTGGAAGCGAAGCAGAATGCAGGCAAGGGCGCCCGTTCGGTGCAGGATGCTACGGAGCGCATGAAGAAGATCCGTGAGGTGGTCGACCAGTCAGGTCGCAAGATCCATGAGCTCGGCCTCCGCGGCAAGGAGATCGGCGAGATTGTGGAGACGATCGACGAGATCGCCGAGCAGACCAACCTGCTGGCGCTGAACGCAGCCATCGAGGCTGCCCGGGCCGGTGAGCACGGCAAGGGGTTCGAGGTGGTTGCCGAGGAGGTACGGAAGCTGGCGGAGCGTTCGAGCAAGGCGACCAAGGAGATCGCCAAGCTGATCCATGCCATCCAGGACGATACATCGAGCGCCGTTACTTCGATGAAGGAGGTTAACAACGAGGTGTCTTCGGGCGTCGAGACCGCCAATCAGGCGGCCGGTGCGCTGGACGAGATACTCAAGTCAGTGGGAGAGACCGCATCACAGATCGAAAAGATCGCCGCTGCCGTTGCCACAGTGAGCCAGCATTCGAAGGAGTTGACCGGCGCCATGTCGAGCATCTCGGCGGTAACGGAAGAGACAACGGCGGCGACGGAAGAGATGGCGGCGACCAGTGCCGATGTGGTGAAGATGATTGACGGCATAGCCGAGATTACCGAGGCCAATGCGGCGATGGCGCAGGAGATGACGGCGAGCGCTGACACCGTAGTAGGCGGGATGGATTCCATCGCCGGTATCTCCCGGACGAATGCGCAAATGGCCCAGGATATGGTAGCCAGTGTCGACAGCGTTTCCGGCGGCATGGATGAGATCGCCGGGGTATCGGAATCCAACGCCGCCTCCGCAGAAGAGGTTTCGGCCTCGGCCGAGGAGCAGTCGGCGTCGGTGCAGGATATGGCCGCCAATGCCCAGATCCTCAAGGATGCGGCGACACATCTGCAGGAACTGGTGGCGCGGTTCAAGGTTTAGGGTAGGCTTACGAGAGCAACGGGAGAACGGCTTATGAAGAGTTTGACTATCAAAAGCGTCATGGTGATTGCCTTGGTCCTTTCGACAGCCGGCCTGATAGCGATGCTGTCCCTTTCATCGATTCAGCTCGGCCGGGTTAATTCCGCGGCAGAGAGCCAGCAACGCCTTACCGATGCCATGCTCCTTTTGAAAGATATCCGTTTTCATGTGGTACAGATTCAGCAATTTCTCACCGATGTATCGGCAACCGCCGACCCGGCCGGTTTTGATGAGGCCAGTCAACACCTGAAAGATGCCCAGAAGGGTCTGGACGATCTTGTGGCCATGGCGCCGGAACACAAGGCTCAGATAATGGAAATGAAGGCCCGGATCGAGGCACTCCACAAGCAGGGATTTCTTATGGCGCAGGCCTATATGACCAGCGGACGTGATGCCGGAAACGCGATAATGAAAGCGCCCGATGGCTTTGATACGACGTCCGCTGCTC
>JAOUDF010000066.1 GCA_029859385.1 Nitrospirota bacterium | reverse complement strand
CTGATTCGGGACGAACCCGGCGAATAATACCCTGTCTTGTACGCCAAGGGCAACAGCCTTTTCTCGCAGCGGTTCCCGTTCCGGTCCGTCACCAATGATGACCAGCCTGAGCGAAGCTCGTTCCCTCAGGCTGCCGAAGGCATCCAGCAGGTAGTGAACCCCCTTCAGTTTCACCAGGCGGCCGGCGTACATGATTACCTGCTCATCTTCCCCGATCCCCAGCTGCTTCCGGAGCTCGGAGTCAGGGGAGAGGGGCCGGAACATTTTCTCGTTGAACCCATTATAGATGACCTCGGCAGGAAGATGATAATGCGCTTCAATGCGGCCGCCATTGAACCTGCTGCAGGTGGTGAAACCGTCGATCTTTTTCGCGAACCAGCGGTCGCCGGGAAAAAAGTCGGTCCCCTGGCTGCACATCACGGCGCGGCATTTTCCCCATGAACGCTTCAGTTGCCAGGCCCAGGGCATGTCGTAGGGCTTAAGGATAAGGACAAAGTCGTATCGCTCCTTTTTCATGAACGGCAGCGCGTAGTTGGCAAAACTCATCCTTTCGGCAAACTTCCGGTAACGGCTGCCCAGCCCGGGAAACGACTTTCGGTCCCGGAACGGGAAGGTGAGAACCTTTACCCCCTCTATCTCCCGCCGCACAGATCCTTCTCCGCCGATGACGTGGACGTCGTGTCCCCTTTCGGCCAGTTCCCGGGCCATCTCCCATACATAAGTCTCCACACCGCCGTGGGTCACCGTCGTGGTGACATTGTAGAGGGCAATCTTCATCGGTTTTTTCCCGTTCTCATAAGCTGCCGTACTGCCTCCGCCACCTCATCCACTGAAAACTGCTCCATGCAGAAAGGGTCGGTGCAGCGCTTCGTGATGCAGGGCGTGCAGGTCAGCGGCTTGCTCAGCATGCGGTGCTTCTCCTGCTCCGCCGACGGACCGAGCGAGGCTGCATCCGAGGGACAGAACAGTGCTACCGTCGGCGTCCCCAGCGCAAAAGCCATGTGCATCGGCCCTGTGTCGTTGGTCACGTAGGCGGCCATCTGCTCCATGAGCACCCCCATCCCCCTGATTTCCGTCCGGCCGGCCGCGGAGGCCGCCCCCTCGCCAATCATCTTTTTCAGCCTGTCGGCCATGGCCGCCTCCTGCGGCGATCCGGTGATGACAACCTGGGCACCCAACTCCTCCACAAGGCGCCTCCCCAGTTCTGCGAACCTCTCGAGGGGCCAGCACTTGTAGGGCCGCGCCGCGCCGGGCTGGAGCCCGACAAGGGGCCGATTTCTGTCAATCTCCAGCATACTGAGAAGATCATCCGTCGATGCCCTCTCACTTTCCGTAAGCCGGAGCACCAGCTTGCGGTCTTTCGTGTCGGCCCCCACCGCCCGGCTCAGTGCCAGTCTCCGGTCGATGGCGTGGCTCCCCTCAGCGGGCATGGAAATAATGCGGGTCAGGAAGGAATCGAACTCGGTGTCCTCCCGGTAGCCGACTATCTCCGGGGCGCCCGACAGCCAGGCCACGGGCAGGGTCCAGGGGTCATTACCGTGGAAGATCAGGACCACGTTAAATCCCCGTCTTTTCAACCCCTGCCCCATTTGCCAGAGAGGAATCCACCCCTTTTCAAATGAGATCAGTTCATCGACATGGGGGTTCCCCTTCAGGATATCCATCCGACCCTTGTGGGCAAGGACCGCAACGTAGGAACCGGGATAGGTCTCCTTCAGCGCCCGCATGGCAGGGGTAGCCAGCAGGGTGTCGCCGATGGCGGTGGTACTGATGACGAGGAACCGGGCGTTTTTGTAATCCCGCCTCTCAGGCGAGTTCCGGGGAGAGATGGCCTTGAGCCCGCCAAATATCGTTTTAAGTGCGCCGTCCCTGAGCAGTTTCATGGTGTCGCCGACCGGTTGGCCTTCGCCGCATACTCCAGTTTTCTGGCCGTAGCGCTGGCGTCGTGGTCGCTTATCCGTTGCGTTTTAGCCAGTATGGCCCTGATAAAGGCCCGGTCTCCCTTGTCCAGCCTCTTCTTCCCGGTGTAGGCCAGGTAGAACCGGAGGCGGTCGGTGCGCGTAGTATAGGAGTCTTTGGCGGCAAAGTTCAATGACGCCAGGTCCTTCACCAGCCACCGATGGCGGAACCATCGCCGCTCCTGCACCCGCTGGAGGTCGATGATCCTCAGGTCGAAATCGCCGTATCCCAGCGGTTTCACCATAATGTGGGTCAGATAGAAATCGCGGTGGTTAAACCCCTCGCGGTGCATCTTCCGGGTGAGTTCCGCCGCAAGCCGGACAAGCTCTCGCTTCTCACCCACCAGTTTATTGCTCAGGGGCCGAACATACCGGTCCCTCATGAATATCTCCATCCGCTGAAACCCTTCCAGGGCGTCGGTGACCAGAAGCGATTCCGTCTCGGCCCCCTTCGTCCGCGCCCCCGCAGCCACCGGCACCATGGTGGGGATACCGTGCTGCCAGAACCGGTTGATAAGCTCCCACTCCGCCATGCCGCCGGAATCATCGGTGGAAACGCCCTTTTCCCGGTGACGCTTCAGGTAGAGCGTTCTCGTCCCCGATTTTTCCTGCACGGATATCCGCGTCACCGAGCGGTGCGATATATCCTTGAAGGCATCGCCCTGGGCCGCCATCAGCGCGTCGTAGGAGGAAAGCCCGTTCTTTTCGAGCAGGGGGAGAAACTCGCTGTTCACCAGAATCCCGTTGAGCTCCGTGACAGAAACGCCCGAGTCACCGGAAGCCAGCAGCTCTTCATAGAGCGCCTCGACCTGCTCCACATTCCGCTCAACCGTGTACCGCCGGGCCTTCTCTGCCGCCCTCGCCCCCATCTGCCGAAGGTTGTCCGCGGGCAGGCAGCGGGTGATGGCCGCACAGAGCGATTCGACATCCCGCCCCTCGTCGATGACGCAGCCGTTCTCCCCCTCATCAATCAACTCCGAGGCGCCGTTCTGCCGGGTGGTGATCACCGGAAGGCCGCAGGCCATAGCCTCAAGGCATACATTAGAGAACGGGTCGTAAAGTGTTGGAAGAACAAGGCAATCCCCTGCCGCATAGTAACGCTGCGGCTCCTTCGTCGGCGCCACAAAAGTGACCTCGCCGCCAATGCCCAGCCTCTCCGCCAGGGCCTTGAATTCGTCCACTCTCCCCTTGCCCACCACCAGCGTCTTCAGGGCGACGCCTTCAGCTTTCAAGCGGCCGTGGGCCTCCAGAAGAAAGGGCAGCCCCTTGCGCACAAAATCCATGGAGACGAAGAGAAGTACCACGTCGGTTCCGCTGAAAGCAAGCTCCCTCCGAGCCTCCTCCCTGTACCGGTCCCGCGCCCGGGGATTGCATACCGCCGTATCGACGCCGTTGTAAGCAACCTCAACATCGCATTCCGGCACGCCGTAGAGTTCCTGCACCCGGTTGCCGCACATCCGGGAGTTGGTGATCACCTTGCGGCAGTGGCCCGGCCTGAACATCATCCGCTCGAGCCAGAGAATGGCCAGGTGCTTCGGGTTCAGGTAGCGCATGAAGCGGGCAGCCAGCGACGGGTAGCGCAGCCGCAGGGCGTCTACATGAAGCCCTTCGCCGATACGGTAGACATCCTGCTCCCAGAGCGGGGCCAGACCGTGAACTATGTCGAACTCCTCTTCCATCAGCAGGAAATGCGCGTTCATGGGAAAGGAGATCACCTTCAACAGCGAGTTCCAGCGGACCATGGGGACATGGTGAAAGGTCAGGCGCGGGTCGATCGCCTCCCACTGATTGGCGAATACATGAACCCTGTGCTTCCGGTCGGCCAGCCCTTTGGCCAAGAGGCATGCATAGCGCTCGGCCCCGCCCTTGTGAGGGTCAAACTCCTTTATGACGAGAGCAATCTTCATGACGCGGTATGATAACGGATCGTACGAAAAATACAAAAGAAAGAGTTGAAGAGGAGGGAGTTACTGGAGCCACCTGGCGGAATCGAACCGCCGACCTACTGATTACGAATCAGTTGCTCTACCAGCTGAGCTAAGGTGGCCTGCATCAGTTTGCACGGTTTTATAACCCAAAGAGCCTTGTGCGGTCAACCCCATTTTCTCGCGGACACTTTTCTTTTGACAACACTCCCCTTCAGTTTCTATACTCTGCCCCACTGTTTTGCCCAACATGATCAACGAAAGGAGCGCACCATGAAGAGAATATTACTGATAGCCTTTCTTGCCGTAACACTAACCACGAATTTCGCCTGCGCGGCGGACAAGAAGACAGGGGGAAAGATGAGCAACCGTATTGCCGTAATAGAGACCGAAAAGGGGATCATCAAGTGCACACTGGCGGAGCAGGATGCCCCTATCACCACCGGCAACTTCATAGAACTGGCCCAGAAGGGGTTCTACGACGGCCTCACCTTCCACCGGGTTGAGCCCCGCTTCGTCATCCAGGGCGGCGACCCCAAGGGCAACGGCACCGGCGGTTCGGGCAAGACCATCAAGCTCGAAGTCTCCCCCAGCCTGAAGCACGACCGGGAAGGGACCCTCGCCATGGCCCGCTCCCAGAACCCCGACAGCGCGTCGAGCCAGTTCTATATCACCCTCGCCCCCACGTCGTTCCTCGACATGAACTACGCCGTCTTCGGTTATGTCATCGAGGGGATGGACGTGGTCAAGCAGATAAAGGTCGGCGACAAGATGACCAAGGTGACCATCGTAGAGAACTAGTTTTACCACTTTTGTAGAAACACAGACGGCCGGTGCCTGTTACCATAACAGGGCCGGCCGTTTTTTATTCCGAAACCTCCACTCGCGCCCCTGCTTCGTCAATCCCCAGCACCATCGCGTCGGCCTCAACACCGTGGGACTTCCACAGCGCCGCCATTTTAGCGCCAAGCTGTTCGGGGTGCCGCGCCGTCAAGGCAATGATCGACGGGCCCGCGCCGCTCAAAAAGCAGGCCAGCGCCCCGCCGTCATATCCCGCCGCGATCAGCTCCATAAGCCCCGGAATCAGTGCCGCTCGGTAGGGCTGGTGCAGCCTGTCCGAAACCGCCTCCCGCAGACTTTCGAAGTTTCCCAGCGCCAGCGACGCCACCAGCAAGGCCGTCCGGTTAAGGTTGAAGACCACGTCTTCCAGGGGGACAATGGTAGGCAGAATCTCCCGGGCCATCGACGTCGCCAGTCGCAGCCGGGGCACCACCGCGACCACCGAGATCCCCTTTTCATGAAAAACCGGCGTGGGGATCTTCAGGAACTCCACCTGTCCGTTCGCCGTGGCCGACACTGTAATGCCGCCCACCAGCGACGGGGTAATATTGTCCGGGTGCCCCTCGAACTCCAGCGCAACCGCCAGCGCCTGCTGGTTCGCGATAGTTTTCCCGGCAAAGGCCGCAGCAGCCTTTATCGCCCCGATCACCGTGGCACCGCTGCTCCCCAGCCCCCTGCCCATCGGTACCCGGTTGGTCATGCTGAGGTGAAACCCTTTGGGAGTAAACCCCAACACCCGCCATGTCCGGTCCAGGGCGTTGATCGCCAGCGCCGCATCCACCGGGCTCACCCGAACACCATCCACTTCCACCACCCGCTCTCCCGGCTTTTCCGAAGGCGACAGCGAAAGCTCGTTGTAGAGGGTGAGGGCCATGCCCAGGGTGTCGAAACCCGGGCCGAGGTTGGAGGTAGAGGCAGGAATGGTAACGTGAATCTTCATGCTGCGAATGTAGCTGATTGAGGCGGAGGAGGCAAGGAAAAGAAGGTATCTCTTCTTAGTACGCTAGAAGTGGCGGAATTTGCCTTATAAAATGAGGTTGGCGAATAGGGGACTGATTCTGTAAGTAGCTGATAGCTGCTGGTGTCGCGAGCCGTCGGCTAACTACCTTTTTACTACCCTGTATTCGCCGTTGATGACTGCGAGTTTAAGCTCATGCGGACGTGCGGTCTGCCCGATGCGGGCGGCGGCATTGTAGAGGCTTTCACGCATTTCGGCCGCTGCTTTTTCGTATTCGGCCGAAGGCTTCTGACGGGGATAGCTTTCCACAAAAACAAAGAGGCAAACGGAAATGATGGCTATGGAAACAAAAAAAACAACGACCTTCATTACGTCGACTGCGGCCGGCCTTTTTGAGGGTTTTGACGAACCCTCGAATACTTCTCCAAATCTCAATGCTGCTAACGCTGTTTTCATACTTTTCACCTCCATACTCACAAAAACGAGCCGTATAGTGAGCAAGTCGCATGCCAATGAAAGGACTCAAATACGCCAAGTCATTGCCTAACAAATGATTTCCAGGTTTATCTGCTCCGAATTTCCCTTCTTCAACCTGTGCCCAGAAGGGACATGCAGGGTACATCATGCCCCCTGGCGGGGCAGCAAAAGGGAAAAATGCGCCACTTCCTTCACTATCGAATTTCATTTGGTTACAACCGCGATACTGGCTGAAAAATCATGATTTAACCAATGCTTTTGCCTGACTGCGCGGCAGCCAGGTTACAGGCCTGTTTTAGTGCAATAAGCATGGCGTCGGCCTCTTTTGCCCGCTGTTCATCAAGGCTGCCTCCCGCTTCGACCATGGCTTCAATCCGTAGTTCCAGTTCGCGTGCCGCCTGGCTGACGTCTGCAAAACCGTAGGTTGCGCCGGACCCGGCAAGTCCGTGCGCCTGCCTGGCCAGTTCAGACAGGCCTGCCTTTGTGCGGTTGCTCCCCTTCTGCCCGGCCCAGAGGGTCTCCATGGCCTCAACCCTTTCCGGCAGCTGCCGGGCGTAGGCCCGCCTCAAGGCATCGATCCTCTTTCTGGCGTTATCCTGATTTTCAGTCATTCCGGTGTTCCCACAGCGAACGTACTCTCTCCGAAAGTGTCATGGGGTCAAGCGGCTTTACTATGACATCGAGCGCCCCCAGCTCGACAAAACGGGCCAGTTCCTGAGGCTGAGCCTTGGCGGTCATGAATACCACTGGGATATCAGCGGTGGCAGGGTCTTCCTTAAGCCTGCCGAGGGTACCGGGACCGTCGAGGCCCGGCATCATGACATCGAGAAGGATAAGCTGGGGATTCCATTGCCGGACCATCTCCAGTGCTTCTCTCCCCGACTTTGCCATCTCGACGGTAAATCCTCCGATGGTTTCGAGGGCAAGACTCACTACTTCCCTTATGTCAGGCTCGTCGTCGACGAGCAGAATACGTGTAAGCGCCGTTGCCATCCGCTACTTCTCTCCGCCGGATGCGCTCTCTATTTTTATGAGCGACCTGATTGCGGCCACAAGATCCTGCGCGGAGGTATGGCCTTTGTAAAAAACCGCGGCCACATCTTTCATGTTTTCCTCCGCGATTTCATAACCAGTAAAAATAACAACGGGGACCCGCTTTCCACTGCCTGCTCTGAGTAACGGAAGGAGTTCCAGTCCCGAACCGTCGGCGAGCACCAGATCAAGAATGACCAAGTCAAAAGTCCCTTTTTCGAGTCTTTTGAATCCCTCACGGACCGTTGTTGCAACGCTGACGATGGCAATATCCTTGAGCATGTCGGTGGTAAGGTCAATTATACCCATATCGTCTTCAACGTGCAGAATGCGCACCTTGCCAGCTACCGAACCATACGTCGCCAGCTTGACCGAATCAATAAGCCTGCTGAAATCGATCGGTTTCTCTATCCAGTCGACCACGCCGAGGACACTACCGCCGAGAATATCCCGCCCTTCCTCCGCTTTTGCCGACACGACGATTACGGGCAGATAATGAAACTGGTGGTCCTCCCTGATCTCCCTGACGAGAGAAATTCCGTCCTGATAGGGCATGACAAGGTCAAGCACCAGGGCGTCATATCGTTGTTCTGCCAGAAGCTGCTTTGCCTGCGACGCGTTGTACGAGATATCGGTGTCGAAACCGCCTTTTTTCAGCATGGTATTGATGACCGCCGCAACTGATCGATCATCTTCACATATAAGTATGCGCGGTTTTCCGAAATCTTTCTCCACCTGCCCGGCAAGCGAGCTCTTCCGCCACTCGGGCAGATCTACATGGAATGTACTCCCCTCTCCGGGGATGGATTCGAAGCTGATTTCCCCACCCAGCCGCTCGACTATGGTCCGGCTGATCGCCAGTCCCAAACCCGAACCTCCTTTGCCGCGGGTATCGGACGAATCGACCTGCACGAAGGCGTCGAAAATCTTGCCGTGAAACTCCTCCGGAATCCCTTGCCCTCTGTCCGCAATCGAAACCCTGACATAGCCGTTGAGGCGACCAAGGGAGACGGTCACTTTGCCCTGGGGAGGCGAAAACTTGGCGGCATTGGAGAGGAGATTGGTAATTACCTGTTCGAACCTGTCGCTGTCAACCTGCACGCTGGCCTTGCCGCCGAGACGGTCTTCAATGACAAACTCAACGCCGTGCTGTTCGCCGTAGCTGCGGTTGACTTCCAGTGCATGTTCCACCAGCGGCGCAATCTCGTGCGGATGCATGGAAAAGCTCATCTTGCCGGCATTGATCTTCTCCACGTCGAGCATGTCATTGACCAGGCGAATGAGCCGTTCGCTGTTGCGCAGGGCGATCTCTGCAAGCCGTTTAGCCTGCGGAGGAAGCTCTCCCGCTACCCCGCCGGTCATCAAACCGAGAGAGCCCCGGATTGAGGTAAGGGGCGTCCTGAGCTCATGGCTCACAATGGAGATGAATTCATTTTTTATCTTCTCGATACGTTTTCGTTCAGTGATGTCCTGTTTTACGGCGATATAATGCGATATTTGACCGGCATCATCACGAACGGGGGTTATAGTCATCTCTTCTATATAGAGAGTGTCGTCCTTGCGCCTGTTGACTATTTCCCCATGCCAGACCTTGCCAGATCTTATGGTTTCCCAGAGACTTCTGTAAAATGCCGCATCCTGCTTTCCCGATTTGAGAATGCTGGGTTTCCTGCCGACGACCTCTCCCGTTGTGTAGCCGGTAATCTCGCAGAAGGCGGGGTTAACCCACTGGATCACCCCGTCGGCATCGGTAATCAAAAGGGAGTTCGCCGCGGATTCGACAACCTTCAACAGCAGTTTCAGCTGCTCTTCCGTTTGCTTCGGTCCCCTGAGTCCGGCAATGCCGTTTCCCGGATCTCCGGCTCCGTTATATACTGGACCCGACGGGTGTTTCTTTTTTTTCTGCGTCATGATCGCCTGCAAGGCCTTAATGATATGCTACTGCATGAAAAAGTTTTATATTATGCCACATCAGGAGAAACAAAAACACAAAATACTGGACGGGCAAAAAGGAAGGGCATTAATGCGGGAAGGGAATACCAGGGCGACGACGAGAGCGAATCCGCCCTCGCGTCGGCAGTGGTTGAATGCAGAATTCAGGAGAAAAATTATCGAGCCTGCTGCGCCGTTGTCGCTGTTGGTTTCGCAGTCGTACCTGGTTCCGACGAGTAAACCGAATTAATCATGCTGACCGCGTAGCTGCTGTAATTACGATAATAAGAGGTCAGGTAACCCATTGCCTCTATAAGCATTAGCCGACTCTCTTCGGCACATACATCCGCCTGTTTTTCACTGACGCCGCAGCTCTTCATCCTGAGGGCATTCCCATGAATATCAAGCAGGTCATTGGGGCCTGCCTTTATGGCGCCAAGCTCCTCGGAAATAGTACGGATACCGTCAGAAATTACTCTTGCCGGAGCATTTTTGGCAAGCGCCATCTCAAGGACTTCACCATAATGGTGCGAAAGTTCGGAAAATTTCTCGAAATTAGCCTCCTTCAAAGGCTCAATCCCTCGGACGTGTGTCGTTATCGCAGGCTGGGGAGCTCCAGACAGCCGTTCGAGAAGACGCATTCGCCTTTCATGGTTCTCCCTCACGCGAGACTCCTTTAAGTCCTTTCGGAGAGAATAAATACTCAACGCGGTCATGAGGACGCTCTCCACTGCCTCTTTCGACATGACATTGCTGTCGATATAGCCGTGAAACAATTCTTTCCGTGCCTTCTTCCATTGGCTACCATCTGAACCTCCTGAGAGCGCAACCACCGGTATTGACGGCGCATGCTGGTTGATCTTTGCGAGGCTGCCCGGCCCGTCGATACCACCTGACAAGGCAAGAAGAATTAACCTGAAATCGTTCGTTTCGAGCAATGCAACAGCGCTGGGGATGTCGTCGACCTGCACGATTTCGCACCGCCCCAAACAGGATTTATCGAGTATATCCTGCATTTCGGCTGCTTCTTTCGAGGAGCCTCCAGTAAGCAAGATGTTCCTCACTTCTCTCTTCGTCGATTCTCTAAATTGAGCGGTCATGGCACTCTCCCCTTATCATTAACTCCTTGGTTATCCTCGTTTATTACCATTTACTGTTGATACCGCGGCGAAACCGGCATCATGATGAGGATAGTAGCGTTTCCTCGACGGAGATTGCTATCGGGGAAAACCTGAGAAATGCCTTCGAAATACCTGAACAGATTGGTGGGAGATCGCAGGATGTTAAAATTGTTCGGAAGTGGCAAGAATATCTGAACAGCGGCCAGATCAGGATTCCAAAGGGGTGATACCTTCCCGGATGGCGTACTTGGTGAGCTCCGCGACACTGTGGAGGTTGAGTTTTGACATAAGGTTCTGCCGATAGGTCTCCACGGTCTTGATGCTCACCTGAAGGAGGGCGGCTATATCCTTGGAACTTCTTCCTTCAGCGAGCAGCTGGAGTACCTCCCGCTCCCGGCCAGTGAGCGTACCCGAGGATAATTGGTTTGCGGCTTCGTCATCAAGCGCATACATGCATTCTTCAACCACGACGGTGGTGATGCGAGGGCTCAGGTATACCTGATTTTTCGCAATGATACGGACTGCATGGACCAACTCCTCAAAAGCGCAGTCCTTGAGCATATACCCCGACGCACCTGCTCTGAGCATTTTCCATACATAGCGGCTGTCGGAATGCATTGAGAGCGCGAGTACCTTCGTTCCCGTATCTGCATCTGCAATCTGTCGCGTAGCCTCGATGCCGTTGAGGTCCGGCATGGACACATCCATGATGATCAAGTCGGGCTTCAGGTCCCGGGCAAGGCTTACCGCAGTTCTCCCGTCCTCGGCTTCAGCAACCACCTCAAAGTCGGATTGCTCTTCCAGCATTATGCGAAGCCCATCGCGAACTATCTTGTGGTCGTCGGCAAGGAC
>JAOUDF010000065.1 GCA_029859385.1 Nitrospirota bacterium | reverse complement strand
TGAAGGCGTGTTGGAACTGCCTGTTTGGCGTAGGCGAGGGAGACCCGAGCATGGGTTTTGAAAGCCTGACATGGGACTGCGAACATCCCAAACTTAAAATTTCGGTAGCATACGAACGGTTTGCCGACCTGGTCGGCGATACGGCGGACTGGGACCCGCGTCGGATGCCTGCCAAATGCGGGGTGTACGAACCCCACTACATTGCATTCTGCGCAATATGTCAGAAAGACATCAACCATCCCGAGTGGTCGTGGACGCACTGGGCCGAGATCCCGTTCCCTGTTCCCGTCTGTTCCGATGAGTGCAGGGACAACGCCCTGGCTCATTATGACCCGGTTACAAAGCAGTATAATGGCCCCAGTATCGATCAGGGCCATGACCATGACCATGATCACGATCACAATTGTGGCGGTCATCACTAACAAAAAAGCCCCTCCGAAAGAGGGGCTTTTTTGTTCAAGCTGATGTTACTGGCATCCGCTATAGTTGGGGGCCAGATAGACTTCCCCCTGAAAATCCTCCGTGTTGACCGTCCCGACGCATTCGCTTCCCGGGGGAAGGATGACGCACAGCGACTTGTGGCCGTCCTCCTGCTCCACGCCATCAAGCAGCGAGCACCCTTCACACGTACCGGCCCTCACCATGGTATCGCAATGACCGATATGCACGATATCCATGTTATCTACGAAAATCTCAACCTTTTCCATCATTTCCTCCACCCGCCATATCCTGAAGCCAAGCTTGATTATAGATAAGTCGAGCCGATACTGCCAGCGAAATTCTCCGGACAAACCAGGCACAACCGGCAAAGGATTCAGGCTTACTCATTGAGATAGAGGGTTTTAGTGACTACTTCAACTACTTTGGGGGGTTCAAAAGGCTTGAGGATGCAGGTGGAAGCGCCCTGCTTGATGCACTCAACGATGGCTTCCTTGTCGGCTGTCCCCGTCATGATAATGACCTTGGCATCAGGGCATACTGCTTTAATGTTGTACATGACCTGCATGCTATCGACACCGGGGATATCCAGGCTGAAGATAACCAGATGAGGATTCAGTTCCTTTATTCGGGGAAGGGACTCAATCCCGTTGTCGAATTCTCCAACTACGTGGTAATGGTTATCCTCAAGAATCTTTTCCAGTGTATCTCGCGCAGTAAGGGAATTATCAACAATAACCACTCGCCATTTTTTCTGTTCGAGGTTTAAATCAATCTTCTTTTGAGCCTGCAGGTTAACGAACAACCGGACTTGCGACATATTGCGCACGGTAAAGGGTACCATTTGATACTTCCTGATAAATTTCGTTTCACTGAGTTCACAGAACTCGGGTTCTGAAACGGTACATATTCTGCCAACCTTTTCAGAAAGGTGTTTCGCCAGGCTGGAAAAATACTCTTTGGCCAACCCCATGATAAGGACTCTTACCTTTTCATTTACCCGCTCAAAGGCCTTATCTTCGCCAGTCTGGGTCTTGTGAATATGTTCCGCGGCAATGCATGCCGAGATATCATCAAGACCGATAAAGACCAATCCCTCAATCTCGCCCTTAAGTTCAACCCGGATCAGCACTACGTCACGCCAGTCGAGATGATCTACTCGAAATATTCTCCTTCGATCGCGCGGGATTCCGGCATAACTCTCCAGCAGGTTGCCGAATTCTCCGACAAACACCTTGATCTCATCCATATTCAGGGGCTTAAGTCGCACGGATGCTTCTCCTTGGAGGAATTACTTTATGGTGAATACGGCACGCAAATTACCATGAATTTCCGCGGTCGCTCTGAGAGGAAAATAAACGACTCAATTCTTACCATCTCTACTTCTGATATAGACGGGACCTCTTTTTACTTCGCTGCTCCGACCAGCCTGCGGTGTCGCTCGGCAAGCTCACGATTTTGTCGCAGCATGCTTTCATGTTCAGCAGCCGCTCGCTTCGCATCGGCAAGAAGCTTGTTATAGCGGGCAATGTCATTGTTGACTGTGTCAACGCCCGGAGTGGCCGCCTGTCCTCCCTGCCCTTCACCCACGGCAATGCCGTGCGCAGCGAGTTCTTTTTCGGCGGTTTCAAGCCGCTTCATGAGGGCGTTGAGGTTAGTCTCAAGGCGGTCAAGGACGATTTGACCTGTTTGCATTCTTGATTCCAGCGATTTGATGGCTTCTGCCTTGTCCTCAACGGAAGCAAAACCGACATTACGTTCGGCAGACCGTTCCTCCTTATGAACCTTTATGGCCTTTCCACCCTTTGACTGTTCCACTGCCGCCGGAGATTCAGCCTTTGTCTTTCGCAAATCGGTATTCGGTCCTGCTTTTTCCACAGGGGGAGCCCCCGCCGCCTGAGGCAGTGCCACCCGCACAACCACTGCATTGGAAGGTACTACTTTGGCAGACAGATAAAAACTCAGGGCGAGGGCAAGCGCAAAAACTGACGCCAAGGCAATCCCCCCCACCCACCATTCCATGGGCCTGGCCTTTGCCGCTGCCTCTTTTGGCGCCGCTTCCCTGACCTGTGAGAACCTTATTTCATTAAATGCCTGCAACAGTTTCTTTTCGACTTCAGCCTTCTCCGACTGAGCCCGCAAGGTCATGGCGCGCTCTGCCTCCAACCGTTCCTCCAGTTGGCGGCGTTCCGAAATGAGCTTCTCTTCTACATTACCGGCCTGAAGGGCAAATCGTGCTTCCAGAGCTGCTTTCTCCGCAGACACCCTCTCGGCAACCATTCTCTCAGCTGTGTCTTGCTCCGCTTTAAGGCGCTGTACAAGGGCTTCCTTTTCTTCAGCCAGTTGCCTTTCAAGAACCTCGCGGCTCTCGGCAAACAACCGCTCCAGACGCTCTTTTTCACGGGATGAAAGCTCCGCGGCGTTTGCCGCTTCGGAAAGCGCTGCTTCAAGAGCCTTTCGTTCGACGGCAAAACGCTCTTCGATGGCAATTTTTTCCTGGGCAAAGCGCCCCTCCAGTGTCTCTTTTTCTTCCTCAGCCCTTTCGGTCGCCAGTTTCTGGGCAGCTAGCCTTTCCTCTATATCCGCCTTTTTGGCAGCAATATGGGCTTCCTCAGCCTCCCTCTCGGCCACCCTATGCCTCTCCCGAGAGGCCTCATCCAGTGCCGCCCTCTGGGCCGCCTCTTTTTCCCGTGTCGCCGCTCGCTCGGCAGCGCGCCTTGCCTCCTGCGCGGAATAATTTTTCAAGACATAATATATTTCGGTCGGCGTTGAGACTATGGCATCTATGGGACATCCCGCGGCATTACTTAATTCGTTCAGGCATTCGTAATCGGTGGGATCTTCAATGACCACGAGCAGGCGTCCTGCGTCCTTTTCAACGGGTATCGCCCGTCGACGTGCAATCAACTCACCGGATAAAATAGCGTCGGCAAATGATTCCGGAGCCTTAAGCAAGCGTCCCAACCTGGCGAAAGGCAGTCCGTGCCTGCGGGCAATTGCACGAGCAAGATGACTCTCAGTAATGGCGCCTATATTCAACAGCAATTGGCCCAGACGAATGTTTTTTTCAGTCTCCTGCCGTATCGCCGTTTTCTCCACAATCTCACGGGCCACCACCCCCAGCTCCACAAGAATGTCGCCCAACCGCTTTGGCGCCTTTGCATCCTGATGCAACACGGTCTTTGCGGGCAAAAGCTTATTTTCCCGCATGACAGGCCTTGCCCCGGCATTCTCCACTACAGCCAGTCGTTCCTCAAGCCTGGTAACATGACCTGCATGTCCGGCTGGCTTCGGCTCTTTATGCTCAGAGGAAACTGTTACAGCGGACGCTGGCTTCGAAAGCGTTTTCGAAGCAGGCGAGTTCGATTCTCCTGCCTGAATACGGAGAGCACGCTCCAACTGCCACGCCGTGATATGCCCTCGGTCCACGAGGAGCTCCCCTATCCGTTGGGCAACACCTCGCCGTTGAACGGCGGCGGCGCCTTCCACCACCGCGCGATCCACGAAACCCTGGTCAACAAGGATATCGCCAAGCCTCATGACAGCCGGTGGTTCAAAAGGTGAGTCATTGACACGTTCCATAGTGCTCCTTATCCCTGCCAACCTGCCAATTGACCGATAGCATAAGACGATTTTCCGGGCGCATTGTATCAAAACGATTTTACCATTCACAACAAATTTCACAGTATTTCAAGTTAATTATTCTTAAACAAGAACTCTATTGACTTTCTGCCATAAAATCATTAGATTCATCCTTCTAAGCTGATTAACGTTAAAATTTCGTATTAATTGATCATAAATTTATTACCCCACATAACACTGACAAAGCGCTGTTTAGTACGCAAATTTTACAGCCAAAACTACCATGAATAATGTCGACGAGAAGAAGAAAAAGCTCCTGGAGAAAATCGGAGAAAAGGAGCGATCTCTCAATAACGGGATGCTCTCGGCCGTATCATCGCTCGACGTGGTGTTCCTGCTCGACACCACCGGCAGCATGGAGCCCTATATCCACGAAGTGCAGCGCAATATCGTCCGGGTAATCGACGAGGTTTTCAACGCCTCGCCAAAGGTGAGGATGGGGTTTGTCGCGTATAAGGACCACGGCGATGAAGGCGAGGACGAGTTCTACCTCACCAAGGTTCTGCCGCTCGTTTCGGACCGGCAGAAGATTACCCGGTTCGTCCAGTCGCCGGACCTGTATATCGGGGAGGGCGGCACGGGTCCCGAGGCAGTGGAATGCGCCCTGCACGAAGCCGTTAACCTGGCCTGGAACAATACCTCACCCAGGGCCGTCGTCGTCATTGGAGACAAACCACCCCATGGTGTAATCGATAGCTTCAGGGCCTGCCCGAAACAGAGAGAATACACTGTTGAAGTGGAGGCTCTCAAAAAGAAAGGTACTAAAATCTACTCGATCCTCTGCAACAATATCTCGGAAACGGAAGGGAACTTCCGCTGGATGAGCCAGCAGACGGGTGGAAGATTTTTTTATTTAAAGGAGATATCAGACCTGGCTGAAATCCTCATAGGCATATGCCTTAAGGAGACCGGCCGGTTGCCGTACTACGAACGGAAACTTTTGGAGCAGGGCGCCATGAGCCCGGCAAGAAAGACCCTGCTCCTTGAACTGCACTAACCAGGCTTTACCCTACCGCTCCCCCCATGTGGAGCAGAAAGGCGGTTGATGGTCATGCACAGTGCTCTCACCTTCTCGAACCTCGTTCCCGACGTTTTTGTCAAAAAACTGACAACGGTGACGACTGAGACAGGCAAGGCCATAGATGCCGCCATAGATGCCTCCATTCCCTCCAAAGACGACCTGACAAAGGCTGCCGGGTACACTGCCGCGACCTTCGAGTACATTGGTTTCGCCTCAATGGGCGCCATCAAATCGTGCGGAACCGGCCTCAAACACCTTCTCCCGTCCACGGGTAAAATGCTGGACGAGTGCCATATGGGCCCCAAGGCTATTGCGCGGGCCTGCGACAAACTTTGCAAGGAAAACTACAAGCGGCTGCAAAAACAATTTAAAGAATTGTCGATCCTTCGCCGCACCTCACGAAGCGCGGCTGACCTTGAAAGGATTACCGCCATGGAAGAAAGGCTTGCCCGTATCGAAGACAGGCTCATGCAGATCGAACATCATGGCATTGCCCTCCAGGTGGATCGGGGGAAGCTCGCTCCGGAAAAACTTGGCCTGCTCAGACAACTGGTAGAGATCAACAAGGAATTGAGGGGAGAGTAAGCTTACATCGAGGCGGCCCGTTAGAACCCGTTAGAACCCGTTAGAACCCGTTAGAACCCGTTAGAACCCAGGTTCGCCTCAAAAATCTTATCTATTGCAACTTACTTCGAGGGAGGTGCGACATGGAAACTACCGCTGAAACCGCCGCAGAATGCGGCACCGGCAAGGGAAAATCTGACCACGGAGTCATCTACAAGGCGGGCCTGGTAACAGGCAATACCGCAGCCGGCGTTGGAGCGGGCGTCGTTACCGGCATCGGACTTGTTCTCGGCGCTGCATTTGCCGAAGTCGCTGTCCCGGCCTTTCTTGTTCTCAAAGCCTTCGGCCTTACCGGCGGCGCCATGGGTTTTCTCAGGGGCATGAAGAAGATCGACCGCTGACCGGCATGAACTGTTTAGTTAACCAGTGAGGAGTGCGCGTATGACAAAACAAAAGGTTTTGAACATCGGCATCGACCTTGGCACTTCCCGAAGTGTCATCGCCTGCGACAACGGGGTAAGGACATTCATCCCGAGCTATGTAGGCTTCCCCAAGGATACCGTCTCCCGGAAGTTCTTCGGGAAGGATATCCTGTTCGGCGACGAAGCGCTCAAGAACAAGCCGGCCCTTGAGCTTCACCGCCCTTTCGACAAGGGAGTGCTGAAGTTCTCCGACGACCCGGAAAAGACGGTGAAGGACTACAAGTTCACCGTCAACTGCGCCAAGCAGCTTCTTACCCATCTGGTAAGCCTTGCCACCAATGGCGAGCCGGGTGAATACTCCCTGCGTGGCGTGGTCGGCACTCCGGCACTGGCCAGCAGGAAAAACAAGCAGACCATGATGGATATCTGCGAGGGCGTGCTCGACTACGTCCTGGTGGCTTCCGAACCGTTCTGCGTAGCCTATGGCCTTAACCTTCTGGGGAGTGCGCTCATTATTGACATCGGCGCCGGAACCGTTGATATGTGCCGGATGCATGGCACGGTGCCGGCGGAGGACGACCAGATAACCCTCACCAAAGGGGGTGACCATATCGACGGCATCTTCTTCGACCTGGTGAAGTCGAAATACCCCGAAGCAAACTTCACTACCAATATGCTCAAAAAATTCAAGGAAGAGAACGCCACCATCACGGGAAAGGGAGAAGAGCTTTTCATTACGCTCCCCATAAACGGCAAGCCGACCGAGCTCAATGTAACTGAAGAGATCAAGGCGGCCTGCCGCACCATTGTCCCCGACCTCGTCGAGGGGATAGGCAAGCTGATTTCCACTTACGACCCTGAGTTCCAGGACGACCTCAAGCAGAACGTCATCCTGGCAGGTGGCGGCAGCCAGATGATTGGGCTCCGCAAGGAGATCGAGGACCACATGCGCAAGCACCTGGGCTACGGAAGGGTCTCCAGGGTGGAAGAACCGGTCTACGCCGGGGCCAACGGCGCCCTGCTCCTCTGCCGAGACATGCCCGAGGAGTACTGGACCGAGTTGCGGCCTGCTGCCACGGCCACACAGAAGGTCGCTGCCATGGCAGCCGTAAAGGGATAATGAATCATCATGGAATTAAAGCGACGCTACCTCGTTTATCTGATGGCGCTGTTCATTGTGGTGGTTTTTCTCGACCAGAACAATGTGCCGGTACCGGTCAAGCTGATCGTGGGCCCGCCGGTCCAGCTTGAGCTGAGCCTCATCGTGCTGATCAGCATGCTGGCTGGGGTGCTGCTCGCCATGGCCGGTTTTCTGACCATGAAACAGATGAGGGAGAGGCGTCGCGGAGAAAACGGCAATAGTTCTACGGGGCAAGGATTTTGATCGAGGGAGGGAAAATGGATCGTCTGAGTATCAGGTATAACATCGAACATGTAGGTGACATTGTCGTGGATCTGCTTGAGAAGCCGGTTGACCTCGCCCAGAAATTTGCCAGGGGCGTGGCGCTTACCTACGACATCCGTGAGTTGCACAAAAAGAGGCAGGCAGCGCTCAAGGAACTGGGAGAAGAGATGGTGCGGGTCTCGGCCGTTGATCCTTCGGCCCTGGCGGGTGCTGAATCTATCGCCTCGCTGACAAGCCAACTGGAAGAGATCGACAAGGCACTCGATGCAAAGATAAAAGAGCGCGAAGAGAATGTGCCGGTTTCCCCCTGCTGTGAGGAAACAGCAACACAATAAGGCTGGAGGTTGAAAATGTCCAAGATACTGATAGGGGTCTTTCTCGGGGTCTTCGTCGGGGCGCTTACTTATGAAATCCTCAACCGTAAGCATCCTGACCTTATAAAGAAGTTCGAGGCCAAGGCACTGGAAACGGTCGATCATATCCTGGAACCGTCGGCGTCTTAAGTTCTTTATTTATAACACCGTTTTACCGGTAGTGGCAATTCAGCATGAATTATCTGCGGTTTGTAGCACATCCCGTTTCAATGTTCCTCCTTATCAGCGCTTTTGCCTGGGTGCTCTTTATGAGCCCCGCCGGGCAGGGCATAAACAAGGCAAAAGAACGGGAACAGGAAATTGAAAGAGATATAAGACCGATTCCCCAAGTGGACCCGAACCTCAATGTAGTGGTCGGGCAGCCTGGACAGGGTCAGGGTTTGCCCGGACGCAGCCCGGAGGAAGTCCCCTTTGATCCGGCCGCCCCGCAGAACCAGCCCGGCCAGTGGGGCCAACCCATGGCCGGTCAGCCGGACCCCCGACTGGCCCAGCAGCAAGCGCCCTGGAATGCCCCCGGTCATGAGAGCCCTTTCAATCCGCAGAATGATCAACGCATTCTCAACAAATGGGACGGGACCGGCCGGAACGTGGCCTATGCCCCCTCCGGCCAGTATTTGGATCCGGCCGTAGTGAGACCGGTACTTAACAATGCGGCGCCTTCAGTCAGGCCTGCGCCGGGACAACCCATACCAATGCCTGACAAGGTATTGCAGGAAGGACACTGGATCGGCCTCGAGGCAATACCCATCACTCCTGCCCTGGCCAAGGCCAACAACATACCTGTCGACATCTCCGGTATCCTCATTGACGAAGTAACCCTCCTCTCCGCGGAGGTCGGCCTGCTGGCGGGAGACGTGATCACTGGGCTGAATGGGCAGCCGGTACAGGACCTCAGATCGTTCAGGCATGCGACGAAACAGGTGGCCATGTCGAAGCAGGCCACCGTCGATATCTATCGAAAAGGGGCCGTCACCCAGGTAGCAATCAACAGTACCGAGGAGCTGGGGATCGCCCAGTTCGAGTCGGCGCCCATGATCCTTTCGGGGGCCAGGGCCCCGCACGGCTACTACGGGCCGTGCGACCGGTGTCACTCCATTGCGAAGACAGCGACGAACACCAACAACCTGAAGATGGACAACGGCGACAACCTCACAAAGACAGCGCCGGCCATCCATCGAGGTGCGGTTGCTCCGCACAGGGACCGGGGGGAGTGCCTTAATTGTCACACTGTAATATGAAGCCGGGCAGCGGCCATCTTGAATATCTGGACTGTTATCGCTGCTCCCGCAAAGCCGGGTGGTTTGCGGTCGCCATCAACCTTCTACTGACTATTTTTAAGGCCTTCGTGGGCTTTATCAGCGGCAGCAAGGCGGTATTGGGCGACTCCCTTTATTCGTTCAAGGACTTTATAACCTCGCTGGTAGTAGTGGTCGGCATACGGGTCTCGGGAAAACCCGCCGATGAGAACCACCCTTACGGTCACGGCAAGGTCGAGTTTGTCGCCATACTGCTCATCAGCATCCTTATGCTGATAGCTACCGTATTTCTGTTCATCCACTCCATAAAAGATGTGTGGGTGAGTTTTCATGGAGGCATCACCCCGCCTCACTTTATCGCGTTCTGGGCGGCCATCATCTCCATGATCGCCAATTACAAGCTCTCTTCGTACCTAAAGTGCGTAGGGGATAAACTAAAAAGCCCGGCAATCCAGGCCAACGCCCATCATAACCATTCGGATGCCCTGTCGTCGGCCTTTGTAGCGGCAGCCATCCTTGGAACGAAGTTCGGCTTCTACTTTCTCGATCCGCTGGTAGCAGTAATCGAGACTATAGATCTGATGAGACTGAGCTACGGCATGCTCAACGACTCGATGAAAGGGATACTTGACGCTTCGGTGCACGGCAAAAACATAACGGAGATCGAAGATATAGCCAGACTGGTTCCCGGTGTTCGCCGCGTCTCCAAGGTGACGGCGCGTCAGCTTGGCCAGAGCGTCTGGATCGATATTGTGATCAAGGTTGACCATGACAAGACGCACGAAGAAGGGTACGCCATCGGCAGCCGCGTAAAGGATACCCTATCAAAGCGGATAGGCTATGTGGCGGGGATTAACCTGTCAATCGAGCCGTATTTCCCTTAAGGAATCGTCTCGGACACTGCTGTCGGAAAGGATACACCGGCATGCAACAACACAACTGGCTTGTACGGGCTCTTGACCTGGCCGGCACCTCTCTTCCCGCCATAAGGAGCGAAGTGGGGCGGATGCTGGAAGAACATGACCTTCGTTGCGGCGGCACAAAGCCGAGGCGGTATCTGGCCTACGGGGTAAGCAGTCGCCTTATCAGTCGGGCTGCTTTCAAGACCGGCGCCTTTGGCGGACTGGTCAGCGCTCCGGCAATACTGCCGGGAATCGGTACGATCGGGACGTTATTCGTAGGAATCACGGCCGATTTTGCCTATCTGACAAAACAGCAGATCGAACTCTGCTACGGGATTTCGGCGGCATACGAAGTCCCCATGGATGAGGATGAATTGCAGGCCACTGCCCTTGCCCTTATCGGGTTTTCAGGAAGCGCCGAGGCGGTAAAGGGGGTCGCCGTAAGGGGATTGCGAGGGGTGGTGGACGAACTTACCCAACGCTATCTTGAGACAGGGGTGGCCGATTCGGCCGTGGATATGTCCAGGTTTCTCGGGCCGCGCTTTCTGGGAAAAGCTCACAAACTGATCCCGCTGATCGGCATCCCCCTTTCGGCGTCGATCAACATGACATCGACCATGATGGTGGGAAACCAGGCTCGCCGGTATTTCAGCACATGGGACAGGGAGCCGGGCGTAGTGTTCAATGCTGTCACTGAAAAGGCGGATTAAGCCTGCATTCATAGTCATTGCGGTCAGCCTGCTCGTGCTGGTGCTGAGGCATGGCTACGATACGCTGATCGACGAGCAGCATCGGCTGCACGTGGCCCATGGACGGGTGCTTATCGAACAGCAGCAGCGATGGGATACTATTCTGCGCAGTTGGGACGCGGTAGACCGTTATCGGGAAATCGAACAAAAGATCATGGAGCGGCTGATCACTATCAACAGTCTGATAAAGACCGGGGCCGGCAAGGCCAGGATCGAGGAAGAACGGAAGAAAGTGGCAGGCCTCGCAACGGAGCTTGACCTGTTGAAGGAAGCGTACCCGTCGCTCAAGGCACAGGACCCTTATCTTCACCTCATGGAGTTGATGGAGACGGCGGGT
>JAOUDF010000097.1 GCA_029859385.1 Nitrospirota bacterium | reverse complement strand
TCCCCGAGGTGCCGAAGGAGGAGGTAAACCCCGACATCCCCCGCATCGCCATCGTCGGCCGCCCCAACGTCGGCAAGTCGTCCATGGTCAACGCCCTCCTGGGCGAAGACCGGATGATCGCCAGCAACATCCCCGGCACCACCCGCGACGCCGTCGACTCGCTGGTCACCTATAGCCGGAAGAAATATGTCATCATCGACACCGCCGGTATCCGCAGCCGCGGCAAGGTATCGCAGGGGGTGGAGAAATACAGCGTCATGCGGGCCATGCGGGCCATCGAGCGGTGCGACGTAGCCGTGCTTCTCGTCGACGCCACCGAAGGGGGCACCGAGCAGGATTCCAAGGTCGCCGGGCTCATCCACGAGGCAGGCAAGGGGATGATCATTGCCGTCAACAAGTGGGACCTGGTTGAAAACAAGGAGACCATGACGGCGAAGAAGTACGAGCAGCAGGTCCGCTTTCAGCTCAAGTTCGCCGATTACGCGGAGGTTGTCTTCGTCTCGGCCGCCACGAAGCAGCGGATCGCCAAGATACTGCCCCTGGCCGCCGAGATTGTGGCAACGCGGAGAAAGAAAGTCAGCACCGCCACCCTCAATGACACCCTCCAGAGGGCCATCATCGCTCACCGGCCGCCCTCCATGGGCAACAAGCCGGTCAAGATCAACTACATCACCCAGGTCGGCACCGAGCCGCCCGCCTTCTCCCTCTTCTGCAACCACCCTGACGGCATCCACTTCTCATACAAGCGATACCTGGAAAACCAGCTTCGCGAGGCCTTCGGGTTTGAGGGAACGCCGATAAAGATGTTTTTCAGAAGAAAATAGAGAGAGCCGGTTTTAACAATGGCCAAACATGAGTAACTTTGACAAGGAGTAGATATGGAGTTATGCCCCTGCGGTTCCAACAAAGCCTATGCGGATTGCTGCCAGCCCATCATAAAGGGCGAAAAACCGGCCCAGACAGCCGAGCAGCTCATGCGGTCGCGGTACAGCGCCTATGTTAAAAAAGAGATCGAATATATCGGCACGTCCCTGCATCCCGACAGCCGCCAGGACTACGACGAGAAGAGCACCCGCACCTGGGCAGACAACGCTCAGTGGCACGGCTTCGAAATACTGAATACCACCAAGGGCGGGCCCGAAGACGATGAAGGCCAGGTCGAGTTTGTCGCAATCTTTTCGGAAAAGGGGCTGAAGAAGGAGCACCGGGAGCTGTCGTCGTTCAAGAAGGAGAACGGGACCTGGTACTTCACTGACGGGCAACTCCGGACCACAAAGCCCGTTGTTCGCATAGCCCCCAAGGCGGGCCGCAATGATCCGTGCCCGTGCGGCAGTGGGAAGAAATACAAGAAGTGTTGCGGGCAGTAGCCCGTAATACGAAAAGGTAATGGACTCTGCTCATGGTATCGTCATCTTGAAATCACAAATTGTGATCTTAAAGATAGATGATCTCACAGAAAGTCTTGGCAATGATGCCTCGTCATTCCGGCGAAAGCCGGAATCCAGTAGCTTAGACTTCTTCAATCTTCTGGACCCCGGCTTTCACCGGGGTGACAACTTTTTTCGAATTCATCAGAGATTCGACGCCGTCCGGCAGCTCAAGGCATCGCCGAAGACGAAGAAAAAAAAATAGGGTTTTGAGCTAGGAATACAAGAAAATCGTCGGGAGAGAAAATGGTCGGCGAAGCCGGTGAAATCGTTGAATGGATCAAAACAGGTTTCGGTGGATGGCGATACCTATTGTCTCCATCGTACCGACAAGCTAAACATAGAGACTGGAAACACGAAAAAACAATCTACATTATCTGGGATGTGTGTATCGGGGTCGCAGGCATGCTAGTGAGCATAGCGCTCGTATATTTGGCCACAGCCTTCATATTCTCAAATCGTTAACCTAGACCAGCCCCCCCTCACTCGTCTCTCTTGTAAACACCTTTATCACCTCCCCACACCCCGGATACTCCCTCAACAACTCCTCCCGCGACGGCATGGAGAAATCGGCAAAGTCAAACCCCGGCGCCACAAGGCAGGTGACCAGCGTGTAGTCGCCGGTGGTGCGGGCGGCCTGAAGAACGTTGGGCGGGACGATAGCAACCGGGGCAACCGGCTCGCCGCTGCCTGCAGGGGCCAGCGTGATAGATCTCGGCTCCTTATCCAGCAGCACCAGTTCCAGCGGATCACCGGCCAGGTGTACCCATACCTCTTCGCCCAGCACGCGGTGAAAGGCTGAAAAGTCCCCCTTTGCCAGCAGAAAATAGATTGCGGTCAGGGCCGTCCTCTCACCCGCATAGCCGGGCAGGATGCCAACGGAGACGTCGGAGCGATGAAACTCGCGGTACCAGCCGCCTTCGGGGTGGGGTGCAAGATTGTAGCGGGCGATGAGTTCTTCGGTCTTTGGTGGAATCATTCTCTGACTTTAAGCGCTTACCTTGAACGCAATTTAATGGCCACTTGATTGAACAAGCATCATTGGGAAACAACGTCCCCCTTTTCGTGTTTCTTGTGTTCCTGGTATACCTCGCTCCACAATTGCCAAGCTCTACTTCGTATAGCCTCCGGAGTGCAAAACCGCTCATCGTGAAATACGTATTCGGTTACAGGCATGACGTAGCCCATGCGGCCCCGGAATACGCTTTCCATGCATTTGTTCTCTTCGTAAACCACCTCGATTACATGGTCTTCATACAGGTCAATGCCGTCGTCATATCTATATTGGTACTTCCATACGCTATCTTTTGAACCTTTCTTGAAGCGTCCGCCCACGGTTGAATGGAATGAGTAGCTGGCGTCAACCTGCTGCTCGTAACCAGATTCCCTGGCCTCCAGCCGAAATGGCCCGTCAAGTAAGCCATCTTTATTGACCGAGTAGTATCCAGTTCCTTTACCTTCATGGGTAGATATGATCATGTTAAGTGATAGTTTCGCATTGTATTCATCTAGAGGCACCCCTTCAAGTCTGACCTCCTCGGCTCCAGTCGCGCTTACTAGCACCAAAAAGATGATCTGAACGGCAATGATGACATCTAATATTTTCATGTTCCTTCACCAGAATCAGTTATTAGATAAACGGAACCATAGCGCGCGACTTGCGACCTGTCAACGAGTCTCAAACATTACCTCGGAGCCGTTGTCGGGCGCTATTGATTATTTCCTGATCGCATGCGCCGCCGTAGCCTTGAAGCTCGCCACTACCGGCTCACCCTCTTTCAATGAAAGCTCCCGCAGCGACTGCCGGGTAATGAGCGCCGAGAGGGATATACCGCACGAGCCACATTGAAGGGTAACGCGAGACAGCGTCCCCATCGGAACAATGTTCTGCACCACCCCGGCAAGTCGGTTTCTGGCGCTGGACGTCTTCTTCGCCTCGTCCGGTCTTGAAAGGGTTACATCCTCCGGCCGGATGCAGATCAAACAATGCTCACCCTCGGGAAGCACTTCCGCCACCTGCACATCGGCCCCGCGGACGCTTACGTGAGAGAGCCCTTCATCGCAGGAGACGACTGTCCCGTGCAGTATGTTCTCCACTCCCACGAACCGGGCCGTCTCTTCATCGACGGGTGAGCCGAAGACCTCTTCCGGCGCGCCGATCTGCCGCAGCCTACCGCCGAACATGACACCGATGCGGTCTCCGAGCCGGAGCGCCTCGTTGCGGTCGTGGGTCACGAAGAGGGTGGTCAGTTTCGTCTTTTTGAAGATCGCTTCAAGGTCATCGGTTAATTTCTCCCGCGTCGGCGCATCGAGGGCGGCGAAGGGTTCGTCGAGAAACAGGATGCGCGGCTCCAGCACCAGCGCCCTGGCGAGGCTTACCCGCTGGGCCTCACCGCCGGAGAGCTTCTTTGCGGAGCATTCTGCCAGATGCGCGATACCGAGCTGGTCGAGCCACGGTGCAATCCGCTGGGCGATCTCTTTTTTGCCCAGGCCCCTGATCTTCAGGCCCGATGCGATGTTCTCGAATACGGTGGTGTCGAACAGAAGCGGCTCCTGAAAGACCACCGCCATCCGCCGCCGGAGGGAAATAAGCTCCTGCTGTCCTGTGGCCGGGCCGATACGACGACCTTCGAATACGATCTCTCCCGACAGGGGGGGCAACAGAAGGGCGAGGGCCTGAAGGAGGGTGCTCTTCCCCGACCCGTTGGGGCCGATGAGGGCCAGCACCTCACCGTCTTCAATTTCGATTTCGGGGACGTTGAGCGCAAACGACTCTCCCCGTTGGACAGTGAGGTTGCGTGCATCGAGGATGGCCGCCACGCTACCGCCTCTTCTGCTGGATGAGGGTAAGGCCGAGGGTGACGCTGTAGGCGAGCAGCAGCAGGATGATGCTCAGGGCAATGGCGGTGTCGAAGTTCCCCTTGCCGGTCTCCATGACGGTGGCGGTGGTGAGGACGCGGGTCTGCCCCAGGATATTGCCGCCCACCATGATGGAGGCGCCGACCTCGGAGATGACCCCGCCGAACCCGGCCATGACCGCCGCCAGCAGCGGAAGCCGCGTCTCCCGAAGGAGAAGGCGGAGCATCTGCAACCGGGTCGCCCCCAGGGCCCTGATCTGCAGAATGAGTTTGGGGTCGAGCTGCTGCATGGAGGCCATGGTGATGCCGGCAACGATAGGCGCGGCGATGACCGACTGGGCGATGACCATGGCCGAGGGGGTGTAGAGGAGGTGGAGCGCCGCCAGCGGGCCGCCTCGCCAGAGCATGATGGTGACGAAGAGGCCGACGACGACCGGCGGCAGCCCCATGCTGGTGTTAACCATGGCGGCGATGAACCGCCTGCCGGGGAAGCGAGAGAAGGCCAGCGCCACCCCCCCTGGTATGCCGATGAGAATGCTGATGAGCGTGGCGCTCCCGGAGACCTTGAGGGAGAGAAGGATGATATCCCACACCTCCCTGTCGAGAGAAACGATGAGCAGGATGGCCTTGCGCAGGCCGTCAAGAATAAGGTCCATGTGACGAGATATTGTTGTCATTCCGGCGAAAGCCGGAATCCAGTTTCTCCAATTCGCCAATCAACCGCTGGACACCGGTTTTCACCGGTGTGACGACTTTTTGACGAAACCCTTAATCTTCCTTCTTCCCCGCGTCAGCGATAAACAGCGGCTCGCCAAATTTTTTCTTTCCAAACTCGGCGATGATCTTCTGGGCATCTTTCGATACAAGGAACTCGCCGAAGGCCTTTGCCCCGGCGCCGTTGACCGCGGGCCACTTCTTCGCGTTTACCTCGATGACGTGATAGACGTTCAGCAGCGACTTGTCGCCCTCCACCAGGACTTTAAGCTTGAGGTTCTTTTTGAGCGCGAGGTACGTCGCCCGGTCGGTAAGGCAGTAACCGCCCTTCTCCGAGGCCACGCGAAGGGTCTGCCCCATGCCGCCGCCGGCCTCCTGGTACCACTTCTGCCCCTTGGGCTCAACCGCCGCATCTTTCCACAGCCCTTTTTCCCTGGCGTGGGTACCGGAGTTATCACCCCGGGAGACAAAGAGGGCCTTGGCCTCGGCAATGCGCCCGATGGCCGCTCCCGCCGAATTCAGCCCGCCGATCTTCGCCGGGTCCTTTTCGGGGCCGACGATCACGAAGTCGTTGTGCATCACCAGGCGCCGGTTGATCCCCGAGCCGCCCGCCACGAATTTCTCTTCGGCCTTGGGCGAATGGGCCAGCACCACGTCGATCTCTCCCATCTCCCCCATGGTGATGGCCTGTCCCGAGCCCATGGCAAGGGTCTTCACGGTGTAGCCGCTCTTCTTCTCAAAGGCCGGGATAAGGACATCCAGCAGTCCCGAATCCTGGGTACTGGTGGTGGTGGCGAGCAGGACGTCCTTCAGTGGTTCCGCAGCCTTCTGGGGCTCGGCGGCAATCAGGTTGCCGGGAAGAAACAGGGAAAGGGACAACAGAAGTGAAAACAGAGTATTCATCTTACGGCCAGGCATCTAATCGTACCTCCTTATTTTGTAGGGGCGAATCTTGTATTCGCCCAAAGATGCGGGCGATCACAAGGATCGCCCCTACGTTATCACACCATTAACGATCCCGAATCCTTCGTATCATACCCGCCCAGCCCGTTCACCATATCTCTGAAATGCTCCGACCGTATCACCTCGAGCAGGGCCTTGACGGGCGAAGTATACAGATATTTCTGGGGGATCACCAGATCGTAGCGCTCCCGGGCGATGGGGATAAAATCAAGGCCTAGCGCCCGGGCGGCGGAACGGATGCCCAGCCCGGTATGGGCAGTGCCGCCCAGGACGGCAATGGCCACCTCCATGTGGGTAAAGACCTCGCGGTCGTACCCCGCGATCTGCCCCGGCTCGATCCCCTCTTCTTTCAGCCGGAAATCGAGTAACTGCCTCGTGCCCGATGTCTCCTGCCGGTTGATGAATGTCATGCCGGGCTTTACCAGGTCGCTCAGGCCGGTAATCGCCATCGGATTTCCGGGCAGCACCATAAGCCCCTGCTGCCGGTAGACCAGGTTCACCATCACGGCGGGGACATTAGGGATATACCGCGCCAGGAAGGGCAGATTATAGGTGCCGGTCGCCGGGTCGAAGAGGTGGCAGCCCGCTACATGGCAGATGCCTTTGTCGAGGGCGACCAGCCCCCCGACGCTCCCCACGTTGCCCCATGAGACCGTGAACTGGGGAAACTGCCGCTCCAGCTCGTGCTCCAGCAGCTCGGTGGTCATGTCGTTGCTTCCCATCATGACCAGATGAGTATCCGGCTCGCCGCTCTCCCGGGAAGTCAGGGCATCGGAGACGATCCACTCGTCGACGAGCTTTCTGGGGAAGGTCCATTTCCCCGTCGCCCGGGTGCAGGGGATCTTCTTGTCCGCAATAAGCTTGTAGACCTGCTTCTCGTTGATATTGAGGTACTCGGCCACCTCTTTGGTGGTCAGCATCTCCTTGCTCATCGGACCACCGCCGACGAAGCCAACAGTTTCTTGTTTATCAATGACATCCCCCCTCCCCTGTTCCCGGGTCAGGGATCAACTTACCATAAAGAGGGCGGTCGTCAAGAAAATTATGACAAATTCTAACCCGCAACAACCAAAATGGAGTTATTATCCCCTCAAACTACAAAGGCGACCTCAGCGATTAGCGGGAAACATGAGACAGGAAAGGGCGCAGCGATTGCGCAGGAACCGGGACAGGACAGGGTAAAGCCGGGGTGGAAGGAGACCGTCGTTGCCGACCGGCGTCTCAGAAGAATGGCTTATCGAATTGACACTGGATAAAGTTCAGGCTGGTAGTCCGCGGCGAGCCGTTGGACTGACCAGCCCAAAGACACGCCGCCGGAAGAATGCCTTTCAGACCATAGCCTGATGATGGATCAGGGTTACGGTACTGGCCTGGGGCCCCTTCTCCCCCATCTCTTCTACAAAGCGCACGGCCGTCCCCACCTCCAGCTTGGCGAAATCGCCGTTGAGCACACTGTTACGGTGGAAGTAGACCTCGTACCCTTCGGGGCTATCGATGAAACCGTACCCCTCGTTGGAGAAGAGCCTGGCAACCCTCGCTTCCGGGGCAGACTCATGGTGTTTGACCTCGGCCCGCTGCTTGCGCGCATACTTCTCCATCTGGCGCATGGCGGCGTCAAAGGCGTCCCGGATGGCGACGTAGACGTCCTCGTCCGACTCACGATTGACCACCAGCTCGGAACCGGGCACGGTCATGTCGATCCGTACATTGTAGATAGTCCCATGGCGCTGGCTCCGGTTGACGGCTTCGACCGTCACCCTGCAACTGGTGATGTTGTTGTAGTACTGGTCAAGCTGGGCTGCCTTGTCGCGGATATTGTCTTTGGCTACTTCGGAAAGGGCTACATTGCGGACTGAAATCTGGAGAGGGATCCTCATAGTGTCCTCCTCTTTATGGTTAGTGAGGTACTTCTCTAATAATTAGTTTATCCCTTTTTGGGCTCTTTTGCCTCCCATTTTTCATCTTCAGGTTTGACGTCCCCCGTTCCGTCCGCTATTCTTCCCACCGGATCAACTGGAGGATAACGGTGAACCTGACGGACTCAGATATCGACTTTTTCTTCGCACCGCGCTCCATCGCCATCGTCGGCGCCTCGCCCGAACCGGGCAAACTGTCACGCATAATCCTCGACAGCCTCAGGCGGATGGGCTTCCCCGGGAAAATCTACCCCGTAAACCCGCGCTATACCGAAATCGACGGCATCCCCTGCTTCCCCTCCCTGAAAGAGATCAAGGGCGAGGTAGACGTGGCCGTCATCGCCATCCCCGCCGCTGCCGTCCTCTCAGTGCTCGACGATGCCGCCGGAAAGGTGCGGGGGGCCATCATCATCAGCGCCGGATTCGGGGAAATCGGGGAAAAGGGGCGGCAACTGGAGGCTGAAGTCCGCAAAAAAGCCGCTGGTCACGGCATACGGCTTATGGGCCCCAACTGCATGGGGCTCTACGACACCGCTTCGTGCGTCGACACATTTTTTATCACCAGCGACAAGGTGGGAAGACCCGCAAAAGGCGGCCTTTCGATCCTCTCCCAGAGCGGCTCCATCGCCGCCGTCATCATGGACGACCTGGCCCGGCAAGGCATCGGCGTAGCCCGGCTGGTAAGCTACGGCAACCGGATTGACGTGGGCGAGGTCGAATGCCTGGAGTTCCTCGCCGACGACCCTCACACCACCGCCGTGGCCCTCTATATCGAGTCGGTAGACGATGGCCGACGGTTCATCGAGGCGGCCTCGCGCTGCGCTGCGAAGAAACCGGTGATCGCCCTCAAGATAGGAAAGGGTGAAGCGGCGGTCAGGGCCGCCCGCTCTCACACCGGCGCCATGGCGGGCAGGTACGAAGTCTATCGGGCCGCATTCAAAAAGGCGGGGATCATCGAGGCGGAGGGGTTTGAGGAACTGCGGGACGCCTGCCAGGCCCTGAGTTTCTACAAGCCCGTCTCGGGCCAAAAGGTTTTCATCGTCACCGGCGGTGGCGGCGTGGGGGTTGGCCTCAGCGATGCCTGCGAGTCGATGGGGCTTGACGTGTCGCCGCTCCCCCGGGAGGCAGGGGACAAAATCGCGGCCAACGTCGCGGGATTCTACACCGTGGCCAACCCGCTGGACCTCACCGGCAGCGCCGCCGACCGCGAGTACGCCCTGGCCATGGAAGAAGGGCTCAAGGCCGGTTACGACATCATCATCATGACCGTGCTCTGGGGACCGCCGCGCATTACGCCGGATATACTGAACCGGCTCAAGGAGATAAGGGACCGCTACGACAGGCCCGTCCTCATCTGCAGCCCCGGCGGCAGCTTCAGCAGGGGGCTGGACAGGGCATGGAGAGAGAAGGGATTCCCCGTATTCGAGACACCGGAGGCCGCGGCCCGAGCCGCTGCGGTACTGACCAATGGCCGATGAACT
>JAOUDF010000293.1 GCA_029859385.1 Nitrospirota bacterium | reverse complement strand
AAATCGTCGAGAGAAGGGGATAGCTCGTCAAACGGTGTCGACTTCCACTTAAAGAGGCCGAGCGTAAAATCCCTCGGAGGAGGATAGACGCCGCCGTAAGCAGGCCCGCGCCCGTCACCGTTTGTGCCGTGGCACGCCGCGCAATATCGCTCGTATGTTTTTTTACCGCTGTTCTGAGCGGCAGATCCGGTTGACGGATAAGCAGAAAAGATAGCGGCCGTTAATATGATCGGGCAAAGAGCGTAAATATATCTTGAAATGAATTTCCTCATTTTTTCCATGCCCTCGGCCTGTTACCGGTAAAGTCGTACAAAAACATAATCGTCTTCCAGACATCGTCTTCAGAAAGTTCTTCCTCCCATGCGGGCATGGCGGAAGTTGACTTCGCGCCACGGGCACCAAGGCCCCTGCCCCCCTTTACGACCCGCCAGAAGACGTAGGACTCCTGAAGCTGTGCTATGGTGTCGGAGCCCCTGAAGGAGACAGGGCCGGGGTTTAAAAACGCGGCGAACTGCCCGGCGCCGTCGAGCTTTGCTCCGTGGCAGTGAACGCACCTTTTGAAATAGATTGTTTCTCCGTCCTTGACGAAGGCCTCGAAGCGCGCCCTGTCCGTCCGTTCGAGCGCACGAAAGGGGTTTTCGACGCTCGCAAGGTCGAACTCCTTTCCGTATGCGCTTATGGTCAACGGGGGGCCCGGGTGCATAACGCCCGAGGCTTGACCGATGCCGGAGACATCACGCGTAACCGCCGCCGAAATCAGATAATATGCCATGACGGGCATTATTACGATTACCGTTACGCGCGTCTTTAAGCTCCTCGTGTCGCTGAATAGACCGATAAAAGACGCCGCTAGCTCCCTTGCCCCGTCCTGCGAGCTCGTCAATACCATTAAAGATGTCAGCACCGCAAAGATCATATACATGGCAACAACGCTCGAAGGCAGCTGAGCGCCAGCCAGAAGCCCCGAGGCTTTCAGCAAGGCGTAGAACCCGGCAATCGTAAGTATGAACTTCATCGGACGCGACATTTATATCCCATGCTCCTTATCGATCTTCGGCTCAACCCCGGCCCTGACCTTAAGATACTCCATAACGGCGCGGATCTCGGATTCCGTAAGTCCGATCGGCTCTTTTGAAACGTCCGGCATCGGGCTTACCTTGTCGTCAGAGCCGGCCACCCCGTAACCCTTGACGACGTAAGCCGAAGGGTTTGTCATTGATTCATACAAATAACCCTCGGCGTCCTTTGCCGTGCCACCGTAAGCAGGGTCTTTCAATCGCATTGAAAATTCCCTTGCGACGAAATCAAGGCGCGGGGCCCTTGCCCCAACTCCCTCGTGACACAGTGCGCACGCGCCCTTGCCATTATAAACAACGGCCCCTATGCGCGACGATTCCCTCGGTAAAGGCGCACCAGCGGGCGAGGCAAGTTCGTCTTGCAAAACTCCGGTTTCGATCGGCGAATAATAGGAAGCTATTATCGTATAGCAACCGATGACCGCGAGGCTGAAGACGGCGACCTTTAAAAAATTTCTCCCGGCAGACTTTTCCCCCACCGCACACCTATATCTTTCTTTTTTTGCTCAGATAAAATATAAACGCGATGAACGCCATGAATATGACGGTTCCCACGGACGTAACCCTGCTTGCGTACGCGATTGCAGGGGTAAAGGCGTCGTTCGAGGCGTCCTTTAGCACCGAATAGACGTGCCAATTGCCGCGTATCGCGGCGCGGACAAAGCCCATTAAACCCATCAGCCACGTAAAGGAGACGGCTATCAGTATAAGCGCGTACTGGCCCGCCTCGGGCATGGCCCCGCGCTCCGGCATGGTCTGCGCCGCGCCCTGCTCGATTTTATAAAAAATCTTTTCAACGACAAGGCACGCTATTATTACAATAAGCGTCGTCAGCACCTGGGAGACGCTCGATGCGACCTTGTAGACCGTATTCGTAAAATATCCGTAATAGATACCGAGCCCGATTATATTCAAAAGCCCGGCCGTTATAATCGCGCCCTGAATCGCGCTTGCGCGTCCTCGTTTTAACGCCATAAGCTCGCCGTCAAAGACGCCGGGCGGATAATTCGAGCGCCTGTAGAGGAGAAAGCTTAAGAAGGTGGCTATTATCATGACGTTTACCGCGATATTCTTGGCAGGCATCAGCCCCAATGGGGCGATAAGCGGGTGAAACCTTCCGCCCACCGCCTTTACCTCCAAACCCGTCATATAGGGCGTGTGCGGGGTGCTCCAGACCATGAAGCACAGAGCAAGGGCCGCCCCGATATATTTCACGTACGGCGCATAGCGCCTTCCGACCTCAGTACGCTGAATGGCGCACCAAAGGTAGTAATTGGCGGCGAGAAAGAGCGCGCCTATGACGACCGCCTGAATTATAAAGAGGCTCCCGAAGCCTCCGCCCATGAGGCTTATGCCCATCTGCTGGCTGTAGGAATAAATCTCGGCAGTAAGCCAGTACCCGGCAAAGGGCAGGGGCAGAAGCGCGCCGACGGATATGACGCTTGCCGTATAGCCCATCCAATCGTAATGCGCCCTCTCCTCGGAACTTGAAGCGCCTAAAAATTTATAGGCCGCGTACGCCCCTACTATCGAACCGCCGTAAGCCACGTTTGCCACTATGCGGTGCAGGTTCATGGGGCTCCACAGGTGGTTGTTTATTGCGTGCCAGACATTTCCGTCAAAGGTCCCGCCCGGGCCAATGCCGCCGGGGGTCATCATAAAAG
>JAOUDF010000292.1 GCA_029859385.1 Nitrospirota bacterium | reverse complement strand
CGGTGATTTTTTCTAAGCAGGGAGAGAAAGCCGACCTTGTCATAAAACGCCGGATCGAGTCGGCAAGCGGCACAAAAGGGGTAGTGGTATCCTCCGACCACGAGATCACCCGCTTTGCCGAGTCCCATGGCTGGAGCGTCGTCGAATCATCGGCATTTGACGCAAAGCTTTGGGATGTCTTCTACGAAGCCGAATACGGAAAGGTGGACGATGACGATGATGAGCGCCAGGCCTCTAAAAAAGGAAACCCTCGACGGCTGTCGAAGGCTGCGCGGAAGAAACAGGGGATACTGAAGAAGCTTTAAAGATCAAAAAGGTGTATTTCAGAGCCCAACGGTATGTCAGGTTCCCTCAGTCGAAGAATTCCTTCCTCTTTCTTATCTCACTACGCTGCTTTTCGATGATGAACTCAACCAGGGCATTACGTTCGGCGCGTTCCAGCGGGGCAAACTCTATTCCGCACAGCCAAGCGTTCTGGCCGGTTTCTTTCTTGAACTGGGCCAGCCGTTTCACGGTCCCTGAGGTGGAAAGGATATAGCCACGCCGTAGAGGCAGTTGGAGGAAACTTACCGATGAGCCGTTTTCAATACCTTCCGGCAACGATAATATCTCGCAACGCAATCCTCCCTCACTGATATCGAGAATCTTTCCTTCTGTCGGCGTATCGGGGAAATCTCCTGAAGACAACTGAACCGTTATAACATCGTCTTCATTCAAGCTTACCCGGTAATAGCTACGAAGCTCTATCTTCTGCATCGAATGCGGATACGACAACCTGATTCCAGCGAGACCCTCCGTAACGACTCCCATGATTCTCGCCATGAACATATATTTCTTGGCCTTTAATACAAAAGAGATGACTACGTCGTCAGCCGACAGAATATCGTCGGCTTCTTCAGCCTTCAGTGGCTCAACCAGGATAATGTTCGGCTCGTCTACTTCCAGAAGCCTCACTACCGGTTTAACCTCCGGCTTCTGCTCAATATCGATCTGCATCAGGCAGCGGGACGTACTGGCTTCCGCGAACAGCTCTCTGATTGTTTTTGCATCGCTAATGATTGAAGTATCAACAAGCGCCATCTTTATGCTCCATGAATCTCGAAAGCAATAATCTTAACAAACATCAGAATTGATTAAAATAAAAATGGCTACTTCTTTAATTACCAAGTAGCCATTCTTATTCAAATCCTGTCATGATACGTCCCTTAATTGTATTTCCTTTGATAGATTGACGGGCTGTTTACCTTTACCTTGACCAGTTGCGGCTTCAGATAGAAGAAGTTACTGTCAAACAGCCTTTTGAACCAGAGCAAATTGAGATGCTCTTTCATACGTTCCATGTCCTGCTTGCTGATCCGTGCCACGGCGACCACCTCCTTTCCGTATGCATAGCCTACTTTTCGGATGTTGCTTTCTAATCTTTAGGGCTGCACGGATCATGCCAACCCCATCCACGAGGGAACACCCATCTAACTAATTGATATTTTGGAGCAATCCCCCTTAATGGAAATTTAACAAAACTACCATTATGAACATGCAGGAACAGAACTGTGAAACCATCTACCCAGAGTAGTCTGCGTCGGTAATCAATGGCTGAATGCCGGGCACAAAGAGGTGCTAAGAGGGAAAGTACAATTTGACAGGAATCGGGAGAGGCAGGAGACCTATCGGGCAGATCTCCTGCGACCGATGCTTTCATGCTGTTTTTTGAAGATAAAGGCGGCCAGAGCCCGGCGCTGCCTGTTTTCAAGCTTTTCGAACTGCATGCCGCAGCGGTAACAGAGCAGCTCGCCATCGGTGCCGTGAAGAGGAAAGATGTTTCTTACCGTAGCCGGGGCGTAAATGGTGTAACCATCGGGAAGGGCAAAGAGCAGCCTGTCTACCTCCATGCCAACCGACAATCCTTCCGGGGAATCGACGTTGGAACCCATGCCCCCTTCGCCAAGGTCGACTATCTTTCCCCGAAGCGACATTGCATTCGTACCGTGCCGCAAAATGCTCACCGCCAGAGAGGAGTCCTCGGCTAGCCGTATCCGCTGGTACCTTCGCACCTGCACTCTCCTCAAGGCAAGAGGGCGCGAAAGGCGAAGGGACGCCCCACTTCCTGTTGTCTCCTCCACCACCCAGCTGTCAAACTCGAACCTGGCGTTGTTAGAGGCATAATTGACGACCACATCATCCGACGCCTTGATTATACTGCCCGCGCCCTTCTTCGGCGGATAGATGAGAATATCTCCACTCTCATGGGGGGCCATGAACCTGGAGGCGAACCCCTCCGAGGCATCCCATGTCTTGTTAACCTGAAGGGATGTATGGGCGGCACACAATTCCTTTATTTGCGCTGCTATCAGTTCCCGGTCTCTTATGGTCTCCAATATTCCGTCAGGTCTCTTTCCGTACATAGTTTTCTCCTGGCCACGCCGTGAATACTACCTTGAGGATACGTTTCGCTGCCTGCTACCCTGCGCCGGCTTTGTCGCGAACGGATCGAATATGTTTATCGTGCACAATATTTAATACAATATCAAGAACTAAGACAAAAACAGTCCATTTTTCATAAAACCGCAAAAAATTCCTTAACTACCGCCATCATATCGGAAACCGTAGTCGTTGCATTCACCGACTTTCTGAGCTCGGCGGCCCCAGGCATCCCCTTGCAGTACCATGTCGCGGCATTACGCATGAGCACCGCGGCATAGTCACCGGCATGGGCCTCCATCAATCGGATATGCTCCAGGAGCACCG
>JAOUDF010000064.1 GCA_029859385.1 Nitrospirota bacterium | reverse complement strand
TGCCGCCTGGGACGGCAAGGGCAGCATCGAGTATATGCGCGGCAACTTCGAAGAGGCGCTCAACTGCTTTGACCACGCCCTCAAGCTCTGCCCGGTCTACGATGATGCCGTGCGGAACAGGGACAAGGTGCTTGCGGAGCTCGAAAAAGGGGGTGCATGATCGTTGCTCAACCCTTCTGTTGCGCCCAAATGGACCATTTTCTGGCCCCCGTGAGGATGGATTCTCAGAAAAAAACGCATTATAGTTAAAAAAAAGAGTGCCACAATATTTTGTGGTAGGCTGTCGCTCCCTGCACAATGACTTGTTACTCATTCTCATTTTCTCTTCCTGAAATCTGCAACCTTTAGGAAAAATTAATAGAAAAACCCCTTGACAGTCCTCAAGCCCGGGTGTATTTGTTCCGATACAGGTGGGGAAACGTGGGGAAAAGGGGAATCCTTTCCCAAAATTTCCCAGGAGGTGGGGATGTCGAGGGGTTTTTGTGGGGAGCATCACTATAATCTGGACGCCAAGGGAAGGCTGAGCATTCCCTCGGAAATCCGGAAGGTGCTTGCCGAAAACTACGAAGAAAAGGTGATTCTTACCAAGGACCCGGTTGAAGGGTACCTGGTGGCCTATCCCCTTGAGGTATGGGGCGAGCACGAGGAGAAGGTCAAAAAACTCGGCTCTACCGCCGCCGCGAAAAAATATATTCGAATCGTGTTCTCTGCTGCTGTTGAGTGTGAACTGGACAAGCAGGGGCGCATCCTTCTTCCTCCCTCGTTGCGAGACTACGCAGGTCTCTCACGGGAGGCAGTGGTGGTGGGGGCTTCCACCCGGATCGAAATCTGGGACAAGGAACGCTACATGAAGAACAACGTAATGAGCGAAGGCGAGATGGAAGAACTCGCCAAACTGGGGATATAGGAGGACAGGGCCATGCAGTTTTCACATGCCTTTCTTGCTGCAGCACGTTCCATGGTTAATCTGAAGGTCCAGGAGCCGGGGGCGTTCTCGTTTACTCTCCGCGGCGAACTGACGGCGAGGGATATGACCGGAATAAAGGCGACGGTGGAAGAGGCACTGCTGAGCGGTGTCCGGCACTTTATCGTCGACCTGGGCGATGTGGAGCATATCAATCGTACCGCCCTGCAGGTTTTTGCCGACGCTATTTCCCGTATTCACCGGTACAACGCCGAAGTGGCCCTGGTATCTCCCAGCCCGTATATCACCATGCTGATCAGGTCTGCCGGCATCGTTGACATGCCCAGGTCGTTCCCCAGTGCGGATGATGTGCTCCGGGCCTGGGATGCGACCATAACGGGAAGACTGGCCATAGGCCGATAGGACTGGCGCGGTGCACCTCCCCGTTTTGCTCGATGAGGTAGTGGCATCGCTGGTGACATCGCCCGGCGGCATATGGGTGGACGGCACCCTCGGCGGGGGTGGGCATGCGGAGGCGGTCCTTGAAGCGGCGGGGCCCACGGCCCGGCTTGTAGGACTTGACAAGGATCCGGCGGCCATCGAGCGGGTGACCGAACGTCTGAAACGATTTGGCGACAGGGTTGTTCTCAGGCATTCCGATTTTTCCCGCATGGATGCGGTGCTCAACGAACTGGGGGTGAGCGGGGTCGACGGGGTTCTCCTCGATCTCGGTGTTTCATCCTTTCAGCTGGACGAGGCGGAACGGGGGTTCTCCTTCAGGAGCGACGCCCTGCTCGACATGAGAATGGATACATCGTCGCCGCCGACCGCCGCTGATCTGGTCAACACGCTGGACGAGGCGGAGCTCGACAGGATCATCAGGGATTTCGGCGAGGAGCGGTTTCACCGCAAGGTCGCCAGGGCGATTGTCGAGGCGCGGTCCCTCTCTCCGATAGGCACTACCGGCCAGCTGGCTGAGATAGTGCGGGGAGTGGTAAGGAAGGGTGCCGACGGGATCGACCCGGCGACGAGGACCTTTCAGGCCCTCAGGATTGCGGTAAACGGCGAACTGGAATCGCTGGAAAAAGGGTTGGCGGCCGGCTTCAGGGTGTTAAGGCCCGGTGGAAGGCTGGCGGTCATCTCCTTCCATTCCCTGGAAGACAGGATCGTGAAAGGGTTCATGCGGGAGCGGTCACGGGCCTGCCGATGCCCGAAGTTGCTGCCCAAGTGTGTGTGCGGCGGCAGGCCGGAACTGAAGGAGATCATACGGAAACCGTTGTTTGCTTCGGAAGAGGAAGTGCGACGGAATCCGAGGGCGAGGAGCGCAAGGCTCAGGGTCGCTGAAAAGATGTAACAGGCACGAAAGGGAGGCTGACATGGCACGTAATCTTCATCAATATTATTCGGAAGTCTTCATGGAACAGATGTCCAGTCGGGTGTACCAGAGGAGGCAGGTCCGTACACCGATCTACGTCCCCGTGCTGATAGGACTCCTTGTTCTGGCGGTAGTCCTCTTTTATATCTGGCAGCGTGTCCAGGTGGTGAAGCTTGGCTACCAGATCGAGAAATACAAGATTGAAAAGGTGGAACTGGTCAGAAAAAACAAGGAGCTTCTTATCGAGGTTTCCAGCCTTACGTCGCCGGACAGGATTGAGCGACTGGCTTCCCACCGCGTAGGCCTCTCGGCTCCCGATCGGGAGCAGATAGTTATAGTGAAGCGCGTTACTCCTTCGGTACCGTCGGAAGAACAGGGTGACGTGAAAGGGATGGTGGCCCGGTTCAGTAATATCCTCACCGGGAACAGAAGCTGATCTCTTTCCGCCGATTCAAGTCTGAAGACCGAAGGCTGAGGGGTGGTCCATATCCCTCAGCCTTCAGCATATTTGTTGTGGTAGTTCTATTATCGGGTGCCCCATGGAAGATCTGTCCGGGAAACGTGAAAAAAGTCAGCGCGCCCGCATCTTTGTCCTCTTCTGCACGGTCTGTTTTCTCTTTTTTGCCGCCATTGCCAGGCTCTTTTACCTGCAGATAGTCGACCACTCCAGCCTCTCCCTGCGAGCGGAGAAACAGCACCAGAAATCAGTCTCCATAGAGTCCAAACGAGGGGCGATCTATGACCGGCAGGGCAGGGAGCTGGCGGTCAGTATTGATGTCGAGTCGGTCTACGGCGTGCCCGTGGATATCAAGGATGCGCGGGATTTCGCCGCAAAGCTGGCGCCCATCCTCAAGATGAGCAGGCGCGAAATCCTTGACAAGCTGGAGGGGAGAAAGAACTTTGCCTGGCTTGCGCGAAAGGTTGACCGGGCAACGGCGGACAAGATCAGGGCGCTCAACATCAAGGGGGTCGGTTTTGTCTCCGAAAGCAAGAGGTTCTACCCCAAAGGGACTCTCGCCAGTTTTGTTCTCGGCTTTACCGGCATGGACAACCAGGGACTGGAAGGCCTGGAGCGCACATATGACAAATATGTCAGCGGGTCGTCGGGATGGCTTATGGTTGAGCGCGACGCCCTGGGCAGGAGCGTATTCCCCGAAGGGCTTAATTATCAGGCTCCGGCTCCCGGAGGTGAACTTGTTCTCACCCTGGACGAGGTGATCCAGTATATCTCTGAAAAAGAGCTCGACAACGTCGTCTCGAAATATCACCCCAAAAGCGCGGCGGTTATCGTAGTGGACCCACGGACGGGTGAGATCCTGGCCATGGCTGCCCGTCCAGATTTCAATCCCGACGACAGATACGGCAAGGACCCTTCTCATTGGCGAAACTGGGCTATCAGCGACCAGTACGAGCCGGGATCGACCTTTAAAATGGTCATGGCTTCGGCGGCCCTTTCGGAAAAAGTGGTCGGGGTCTCGGAGCGGTTCGACTGTTCGGCCGGGGTGATCAAGGTCGGCGGCAGCATGATGCACGACGCCCATAAGAGCGGCGTGCTCACCTTTACTGAAGTAATCCAGAAATCGAGCAATGTCGGGTCGATTATGGTGGGAATGCGCCTGGGGCCGGAAAAATATTACAAGTATATAAGGGATTTCGGTTTCGGAGAGAGGACCGGCGTCGACCTTCCCGGTGAGACTTCCGGTATGGTCCTTAAGCCTTCACGATGGTCGGGCACCTCTATCGGCGCTATCTCCATAGGGCAGGAAGTCGGCGTGACGCCGCTACAGATACTTATGGCGACATCGGCCATCGCCAACGGCGGAAATCTTATGCGGCCGTATCTGGTGTCGGAAGTCAGGGATGCGGAAGGGAACGTCATCAAGAAGACGGAGCCTACGGTTGTCCGCCAGGTGATCTCGGAAAAAGTGGCCCAAAAGATGACACAGATCCTCAAGACCGTCAGCGAGGAAGGCGGTACGGCCACTTCAGCCCGGATACAGGAGTTCGAGGTGGCGGGCAAGACCGGTACGGCACAAAAGATCGACCCGGTGTCGAAACGCTATTCTTCCCACCTGTATGTCAGTTCTTTTGTGGGGTATGTGCCGGCCGATGATCCAAGACTGGCGATCATTGTGGTGGTGAACGAGCCCAAGGGGGCCATCTATGGTGGAGTGGTCGCCGCGCCGGCGTTCAGAAACATCGCCGACCAGGCGTTGACCTATCTTAACGTACCTTCGGCCAATAAGGAAAGGTTCCTGCTGGTGTCGAACTGATATGAAACTGGATACGCTGCTCTCCGGCCTCGATATAAAAACCATCCTCGGCTCAACCGAGCGGAGCGTGATCGGTATTGCCTGCGACTCCCGCCAGGTGAAGCAGGGGGATGTCTTCGTCGCGGTCAGGGGGTTCCAGAGCGATGGCCATAACTACCTGGCACAGGCGGCGGAAAAAGGGGCGGTGGCCCTGGTGATCGATACGGACCATGAACTGTCCGACGAGGAGCAGAGCTATTATCAGGAGAGGTACAAAGGCATCACCGTGGTCGCCGTCGACAATTCGCGGAGATCGCTGGCGCTGGTCGCCGATACCTTCTATGGCGGCCCCTCCCGCAGGCTCAAGCTGGTGGGGGTAACCGGGACCAACGGCAAGACGACTACCACCTATCTGCTCAAGAGCGTGCTGGAGTCCTTTGGTGAACGGGTCGGGCTTCTGGGCACCATCAACTATCAGATATGTGGTGAGATACTGCCCGCGCCAAATACCACCCCCGATTCTCTCGAACTGACCCGGTATCTTGCCCGGATGGTTGAAAAGAGGGCGAGCTACGGGGTCATGGAGGTGTCGTCCCACGCCCTTGCCCTCAACCGCGTTGACGGTTGCCGTTTCGATGCCGCGATCTTTACCAACCTTACCCAGGACCATCTCGATTTTCACAAGAACATGGAAGATTATTTCCAGTCCAAGTTGTCGCTCTTTACCCGTCTTGATGAGCGGGCAATCGCCATCATCAACGCCGACGACCCGTACAGCGGCCGGATACTGAAAAATTCGGGCGCGCCGGTCATGACCTACGGTCTGACAAGGGATGCCGACGTAAGCGCCGTCGACGTAACCATGAATGCGGCAGGGCTTTCCTTTACCGCCATGACCTCCAAAGGGGGCGTTAAGGTTACCTCGCCGCTTACCGGCAGGCATAACCTCTACAACATCCTGGCTGCCCTTGCCTTTGCTGTCAGTCAGGGGGTCCCCGTCGATACGGCGGCCCGTGGCTTTGCAACCATGAGGCAGGTGCCGGGGCGCTTCGAGCGGGTCGAGAAGACCGGTGATATTACGGTGATCGTCGACTATGCCCATACCTCGGATGCGCTTGAGCGGGCGCTGGAGGCCGTGAGGGTGATTGTCCCGCAGGGGGCGCGGCTCTTTGTGCTCTTTGGATGCGGAGGAGACAGGGACCCGGGAAAGCGTCCTCTCATGGGCGAGGTGGCGGGCCGCCTGGCGGACCGTATCTTCGTTACCTCCGACAACCCTCGCAGCGAAAAACCGGCCGACATCATAGAGCAGATACTGCCGGGGGTGCGCGGCGCATTCACCGCCTCGGGCAGGGATCAGTCAGCCTGCATCATCATCGAGGACAGGCATGACGCCATCATCGCCGCTGTCGGTGAGATGGAAAAGGGCGACGTGTTGCTTGTTGCCGGCAAGGGGCATGAGGATTACCAGATTCTGGGCGACCGGAAGATCCACTTTGATGATCGTGAGGTGGCGGCTGAGGCGGTAAGGATAAGGACAAGACTTAAAGGTAACGGCTGAAATGAAAGGCACAGGGGCGAAGACGATGGTACTCTTTACCATTGAGGATATGGTCGCGGCAACCTCGGCTACCCTGCTTCAGCGGGGCAGCAGGGAGATTGCCGGGGTTTCGACCGACACCCGTACAATCCGGCCGGGAGACCTCTTTGTGGCCCTCAAGGGGCCGAACTTTGATGGGACTGCCTTTGTGAAAAATGCCTTCGAGTCGGGAGCCGGCGGCGCTGTTGTCCCGAAAGGGTTTGTCCCCGGCGATATCGGTCCCGATTTTACCCTCGCGGCAGTCGATGACACCCTCAAGGCGCTTCAGGACCTGGCCGGATTTCACCGGCAGCGCGTCAACCCTTATCTGGCGGGGATTACCGGTTCCAATGGAAAGACCACCACCAAGGATATGCTGGCGTCGATCTTTTCCCTGAAGGGGCCGGTGCTGAAGACCCAGGGGAACTTCAACAATGAGATCGGCCTGCCTCTGACGCTGCTGAAGCTGCAGCCCGACGATGAACGGGCAGTGGTGGAGATGGGCATGAGCGCGGAAGGGGAGATACGGCTGCTCTCGAAGCTGGCCCGGCCCGACGTGGCGGTCATCACCAACATTGGCGCCGCCCACCTTCTGGGGCTGGGGAGTATCCACAACGTGGCGAGGGCAAAGGCCGAGATACTGGAAGGGCTCAAGGAAGACGGTGTCGCGGTGCTCAATGCCGATGACGACCTGCTGATGAAGGCAACGGAAGGCTTTTCGGGAAGAAGGATCACTTTCGGCATCGGTGAAACCGGTGACGTCCGCGGGTCCGATATCATCCTCGATCACCGGGGGCGTCCTACCTTTATCCTGCACTACCGGGACGAGGCGGTTACCGTCAAGCTGGCTCTGACCGGACGTCATAATGTCTATAACGGTCTCGCCGCCGCCGCTGCCGCCCTTGCTGCCGGATTCACTACAACCGAGATACGCCAGGGGCTGGAATCGGTGGAAGGCGCCGCCATGAGGATGGAGGTCCGCGAGACGGCGGGCCGCCGGATAATTGTGGACTGCTATAATGCGAACCCCGGTTCAATGAAGGCGGCCATCGATACCCTGGCCACCCTTCACGGCAGAAAATGGGCGGTACTGGGCGACATGCTCGAGCTGGGCGATACTGCCGCAGAACTGCACCGGGAGACCGGCAGGCGCGCAGCGGCAGTCGGGCTTCGCGGCCTTGTGTTAATGGGAGACCATGCCGGGTCGACTGCCGACGGAGCCAAGGCCGGCGGGATGGATGAACGGTTTATTTTCGTCTGCGAGCGGCACGAAGAGGCTGCGGATATCCTTCTTGAGCATTCCTCCGAAGGCGAAACGATCCTTGTCAAGGGATCGCGAGGGGCGAAGATGGAGAGGATCGTGGAGGCGCTGGAGGCTCGTTGTAGCGAGGTTTAAAGTTCAAGGTTCAAGGTCTGTAACCATCATTGAGGTTTTATGCTTTATCATCTGTTGTACCCGCTCAGCGATACTATCTCCTACTTCAATGTCTTCCGGTACATTACGTTCCGGACGGCATACGCTACCGTTACCGCCCTGCTGATCACCTTTCTGCTGGCGCCGATGGTCATCAGCTGGCTGCGAAAACTCAAGATGGGGCAAACGGTGCGGAGCGACGGCCCGCAGACCCACCTTGGCAAAGCGGGTACACCGACCATGGGCGGTATCCTCATCCTCTTCGCGCTGTGCGGTTCGGTCCTTCTCTGGGCCGACCTCTCCAACCGGTATGTTTGGGTGTTGCTGGTGGCCACGGTAGGCTACGGGGTCATCGGGCTGGTCGACGACTATCTCAAGGTGGTCCGAAAGAATCCGCAAGGCCTTAAGGCCCGCTACAAGCTTGGATGGCAGGTGGTCGTGGGCCTGGTCATTGCGCTGGTCCTTTACTATAATCCAGCCGACCCTTACGCCACCAAGCTGTCGATCCCGTTCTTCAAGCGATGGCTTATCGAGCTGAGCTGGTTCTATATACCCTTTGCCGTCCTCGTTATCGTCGGTTCGTCCAATGCGGTCAACCTCACCGACGGCGTCGACGGGCTTGCCATCGGCCTGGTGGGGATTGCGGCCGCGGCCAACGCAGTGTTGGTCTATATAGGCGGACATGCAAAGATGGCCGAATACCTGAAGGTGCTCTATATTCCCGGGACCGGCGAACTCACCGTATTCTGCGGCGCGCTGGTAGGGGCGAGCCTGGGTTTTCTCTGGTATAATGCCAACCCGGCCGAGGTCTTCATGGGCGATGTCGGTTCCCTGAGCCTGGGGGCGGCCCTTGGGACGCTGGCGGTCATCACCAAGCATGAGATGATCCTGGTGGTGGTGGGCGGCATATTCGTCATTGAGGCGATGTCGGTCATCCTGCAGGTGGGATCCTTCAAGCTGCGAGGGAAGAGGATATTCAGCATGGCGCCGATACACCATCACTTTGAGCTGAAGGGATGGGCCGAGCCGAAGGTGATCGTCCGCTTCTGGATCGTGGGGATCATATTGGCGCTGATCGGGTTGAGCACGTTGAAGTTGCGATAGGTCCTCTATGACATATACTGAATTCAAAGACAAAAAAATCGTCGTCGTCGGAATGGCCCGCTCGGGAATCGGCGCTGCCCGCACCTTGCAGAGGTTTGGCGCCCGGGTAACGGCGACTGATTCCAGGCAGCAGGACGCCCTGCCCGACCTTTCCGAACTGACGGCGGCCGGTGTCGAACTGGCCCTGGGCGGTCATCCCGACGCGCTGCTGGACGGAACGAGCTTGATCGTCATCAGCCCCGGTGTCCCGTACAAGCTCCCTTTTCTGGAGAAGGCAAGGGGGCGCGGAATATCGGTGATCAGTGAGCTGGAGCTGGCCTGCCGGCTCAGCGATTCGCCCTTTGTCGCCATTACCGGCACCAACGGCAAGTCGACCACCACGACCCTTGTGGCGGAGATGCTGAAGGCGGCCGGCCTGAACATTTTCCTGGGGGGCAATATCGGCAACGCCCTGACCGACAACCCGGACGACCTGCGCGGCAGGGACTTTGTCGTGGCGGAGGTATCGAGTTTTCAGCTGGAGACCATCGAGTCCTTCCGGCCGAAGGTGAGCGCCATTCTCAACATTACGCCGGACCATCTGGACCGGTATGCGGACATGGCCGAATATGCCTGGGCCAAGGCCCGGATTTTCGAGAACCAGCGCAAGGACGACTTTCTCGTCCTCAATGCCGACGACCAGCCGACGTGGCGGCTTCGCGAGAGGGCGGCATGCAAGGTGGTCCCTTTCAGCAGAAAACGGTACGTGCAGCGGGGGGTATTTGTGGACAGCGGGCGGCTGGTTTCCAACCTTTCCGGTTCAAGGGAGGTAATCTGTTTGGTCTCGGATATTCGCATCATCGGTGCCCACAACCTGGAGAATGCCCTCGCCGCCGCAGCCATAAGTATTGCCGCCGGGGCGAAGATCGACGCGGTAGCCCGGGTGTTGAGGGAGTTCGCGGGATTGCCTCATCGCCTTGAGCTGGTGGGAACAATAGGCGGAGTCGACTTCATCAACGATTCCAAGGGAACCAATATCGGGGCGGTGGAGAAGTCGCTGGAAGGCTTTACCTCGCCGGTGGTGCTTATTGCGGGGGGGCTCGGGAAAGGGACCGATTTTACGCCGCTTCGTCCGCTGATACAGGAAAAGGTAAAGGCTCTGGTTCTTATCGGCAAGTCGGCGAAGGAGATGGCCGTTGCCTTCGACGGCCTTACGCCGATCCACTATGCAGACGGCATGGACGAGGCGGTAAAGACGGCTGCCGGCCTGGCAGAGCCAGGGGAGACGGTGCTGTTGTCTCCGGCCTGCGCAAGCTTTGACATGTTCAAGAACTTCGAAGACCGCGGCGAGAAGTTCGCCGAGGCGGTCGGAAAACTAAAATAGCGGGGAGATGCAATAGTGGTCCGTTTCGGCAATGCCAACAAGACGATACTGACGGTAGTGCTGCTTCTGGTAGGCATCGGCGTGGTGATGGTCACCAGCTCGAGCTCCATCATCGCCATGAAGCGCTACAACAACTCGTTCTACTTCGGGGCAAGGCAGCTTTTCTGGGTAGGGCTTGGGCTTGTCGCCATGCTGATCACCAGCAGGATTGACTTCAGGAAATATTACCGCCTGGCCGTCCCGCTCCTCGCTGTCTCATTCGTGTCGCTTATCGCGGTGCTGATCATAGGAGTTGAGGTCAATGGCGCCCGCCGCTGGATCCGCCTGTTCGGCTTCAATATTCAGCCATCGGAGCTGGCCAAGTTTTCATTTATCATCTTCATGGCCTATCTGGTCACCAAGAAGGGGAACCGCATCAAGGACCTGGTTTATGGTTTTGCTCCGCCCATGGTGATTCTGGGCGCTTTCGGCATACTGCTCATGCTTCAGCCCGATCTCGGCAGCTCGGTCATCCTGGCCATGATTACCATTGTCATTCTGTTTGTAGGGGGCGCACGCCTTCATCACATTGCCTCCCTCGGGTTGCTGGCTATCCCGGTAATGTACAAGTTGATAACCGGGAGCGCCTACCGTCGCCGCAGGATACTTGCCTTCCTCAACCCCTGGGATGACCCTACCGGTTCCGGCTTCCAGATCGTGCAGTCGTTCATTGCGCTGGGGAGCGGCGGCCCTCTCGGTGTAGGGTTGGGAGAGGGGAAGCAGAAGTTGTTCTACCTGCCCGAAGCCCATACCGATTTCATTTTTGCCGTCATCGGCGAAGAGCTGGGCTTCATAGGGGCCATTACCATCATCGCCCTCTTCCTGGTATTCCTCTGGCAGGGGGTACAGGTGGCGCTTAAGTCCGATGATGATTTCGGCCGCTACCTTGCCGTGGGTATCACCACGATGATTTCGCTACAGGCGGCGCTCAATCTGGCGGTGGTTTCGGGGCTCATGCCGACAAAGGGGCTGGCCCTCCCGTTCATCAGCTACGGAGGCTCGGGTATTGTGGTCAACCTGGCGGCGGTCGGTATTTTGCTGAATGTCTCCAAGCATCGTCGTATGGAGCGGGAGCCGCGAAGACGCCTCTGGCTACTGAAGCAGGAGCAGCAGGAGGCTGCGGCCCACTGATGCGGATATAATGAAAAAGGTCATCATTGCCGGGGGCGGGACCGGCGGGCATCTCTACCCGGGCAT
>JAOUDF010000291.1 GCA_029859385.1 Nitrospirota bacterium | reverse complement strand
AAGACAGAGATTGGCGGCTTGATGACAGCGGCGAAGACGTTTTGACTGATAAATAGGGAATGGGGTCTTTGAAAGGAGAACGGCATGAACAAAGGACATTTGCTGTTGAAACTATTCACAATTGTGCTGGTTTTGACTTTGGGGGTGAGCATGAACGCATGTGCATCTGGTGGTACGGTGAGTTGGCAGGAAGAAGTGCTGCTGCATGATGGAAATAAGATCGTAATAACTCGCGTCAATACACTTGGCGGCTATCCTACGATTGACAGTCGAGAACGTACAACGCTAGAGGAAACTGTCACATTCAAATTGAAGAATCAAGAAATTACCTGGAAGATGGGTTTTCTAGACTCTGTGCCAGAACCAAATAGCCTGAATTTGCTGGTTTTGGACTTTGTGAAGGGGGTTCCATACATCGCCACCTACCCTACAGGTTCTATTGCCTATAACAAATGGGGAAGCCCCAACCCGCCTTACGTCTTTTTTAAATATGATGGCAAGGAATGGCAACGTATTTCGATTGAAGCTTTTCCGTCTCAGATCAACAAAACCAATGTCATCATTGGTCGGCCACCGGCCAAATTGATCAAGTCTTTCTACACTGCTGATGAGGTTGAGAAGCAGAACTACGACATCAAGAGCAACGAATACAAAACTATTATTCGCACGCCACTTGATCATTGGAAGCCTCGCCCTGAATATAAAGGACCTAAGGCGCCACATCCAATTACACCTGCAACCAAGACAGACAGCCAGAAATGATTGACATAACCCAGTGTGAATTCACTATGCTAAAAAGAGGGGGGCGTCATGGCTACAGCAACTGAATACGCATTGATGGCAGGTCGCGTTTATCAAACTACTCGCGACAAAATTAATTGGCTTCCCGACCTTCAGTCGCTGGGTTGGACTGAGTTCTTTCATGTTCCGAATAATCCAGACTATCCAGCGTTCACGGCTGTATGGCAACGGGGACGTATGGCAACGGGGACGTTGTTACTGAATGACACTAACTATTGACATCCAGCTAAGGTAGATATGCACATGCCACGACAAGCCCGTCTCGACACTCCAGGCGCCTTGCACCACATCATGGTGCGAGGGATCAACAAGTTAGCCATCTTTGGCGACGAGGCGGACAAGTCCCGCTTTCTTGAGCGCCTTGGCAGTTGTGTTGTCAATGGCGGGTGCACAGTCTACGCCTGGGTGCTCATGGACAACCACGTTCATGTCCTTTTCAGGAGCGGTAAAGACGGCATTTCATCGGTCATGCGCAGGCTGTTGACGTGGTATGCTCAGTACTACAACCGTCGGCACAACCGAAGCGGCCACCTCTTCGAAAACCGCTACAAGTCGGTCCTCTGCGATGAGGAAAATTACCTGCTTGCCCTGGTTCGATACATCCACCTCAATCCTGTTAGGGCAAACATGGTCCATACAATTGAGGAATTGGGCCACTACCGGTGGAGCGGGCATCGCGCTGTTTTGGGTAAGGCCCGCTATCCATGGATGGCCGTCAACGAAGTTCTTGATCGGTTTGGCGGAACCGGCAGGCAATCCGTTGCCGGCTATAGGCGATTTGTTGCTGAGGGCATGCAGATGGAGCATGATCCGACCATGAGCGGAGGCGGGCTGGTCCGCAGTCTGGGCGGCTGGTCGCAGGTAATTGCCGCTCGAAGAAAGGGTAATAGGGATGCGTCGGATGAGCGCATTCTTGGAAATGGAGATTTTGTCGAGGCCGTACTGCGAGAAACGGAGGAAAGGCAGTTGCGGCAGATGAAGCATCGCCTGAGTGGGTTGACGATTGCGGATATAATCGGAGAAGAATGCAAAAAGGCGGGAATCGGCCGCGTGGAAGTAACCAGTGGGGCTCGTCGTGCGCTGGTGAGCCGAACCCGCGCACTGATCGCATGCCGGAGCAGAGATGAGCTTGGCCTGAGTGCGGCCGAGATTGCGCGCCATCTTGGCGTGGCAACGTCCGCTGTGACGAGGGCAATTGGGCGGGTTGAGAAATGATTAATAAGAGTCGTTCAGTAACAACGTCCCCAAGACACCCTGACGAGGGCAATTGGGCGGGTTGAGAAATGATTAATAAGTGTCGTTCAGTAACAACGTCCCCAAGACACACAACGTCCCCAAGACACCCCTATCATCAAATACGGCAACGAAAGCTTAACGCTGCGATAGATTTCTGATATTTCTCCCGGTATTCTCAGAACTTCATATAGGCACAATAGTCACTTCTCCAAATATATTACTACGGCAACAAAATACTCAAAGGACGTCATTCCCGCGAAAGCGGGAAGCCATACCACTGGATGCCCGATAGAATCATTCGGGCATGACAGGATGTTTTACTTGTTTAATTGCCGCCGTAATAGCGGCAAATTGGTTTAAAATAACTCAGGTTCTTCCGGGTTTTGTGTGGATAGAAGGTTCCCTCCTCTTCAAGGGGAGGGTCAGGGTGGGGATGGGGTAAAAAGGTTCGTATGCAGGGGCAGACCAACAAAGCGATTCTAAAAAACGAGCTCCAGCGCAATCTTCGCAAGGCCATGACCGATGCCGAGCTACGGCTCTGGCGGGTTTTACGCGGCAGGCAGATGGCCGGCTACAAGTTTCGTCGCCAGCATCCTTTCGGCGATTTCATTCTGGATTTTGTGTGTCTGGATGTGAAACTTGTGATCGAGGTCGATGGAGGGCAACACAGCGAACAGATGGAAGACGATGCAGTTCGGTCGAATAAATTGGTCGGCGC
>JAOUDF010000290.1 GCA_029859385.1 Nitrospirota bacterium | reverse complement strand
TTCACTGTCGCCGTGCGAATAGCACATTGCCACCCACGGCATAAGGACGTCGTTCTTTATCATTTCCTGCACAAAGAGGGTTCTATACTCCGGAGAAACGGCCCCGGCGGCGTCCTTTGCGATAAAATAAGGCGAACATGACGGCCCGCCGAATTGAAAGTTATCGAAGATGCCCAGCTCCCTGGCGATGGAGTTCATCCCGTCGCAGAGCTTTTTGCCTGACTGCCATAGGTGCCCCACTATATCGAGCTCTTTGTATACATTGAGAGTTTCCACGAAGGCCCCTAGACCGCACATCTCGGCCCCGTGGGTAGTGGAAAGTAAAAAGACCCTGTCTTTGTCGTGCGTAATTCCGCCGAGTTCCATTATATCGCGCCTTCCGCCAACTGCGGCGACAGAAAAACCGTTGGCCATGCCCTTGCCGTAAGTGACAAGGTCCGGCACGACGTCATAGTACTTAGATGCGCCGAGCATATGCCACCTGAAACCGGTTATCATCTCGTCGAGTATGAAGACCGCGCCGTTATTTCCGCAGGCGGCCTTTACCTTCTGCAGAAATCCGTCCCTGGGCTCTTCCATGGCCGCCGGTTCAAGTATTACGGCGGCGATCTGCCCCGGATACTTTTTAAACAACCCTTCCAGAGAATCGATATCGTTGTAATGGAACTTAATCGTAAGAGATTTAAATTCATCCGGCACGCCTGAATCCATTACAGTATCGCCTATGAACCAGTCGTCAAACGAAAAGAACGGGTGCTCTGCGCAGCGCGCAACGTATTTCCTTCCGGTGTATGCGCGGGCGAGCTTCACTGCCGCAGTCGTTACGTTCGAACCGTTCTTTGCGAATTTTACCATCTCGACCCACGGTATCAGAGAACAGATGGCCTCGGCCGCCTCAACCTCTATCTTCGAGGCGCGGGTAAGGTTATTACCCTTTCTTATCTGCTCTATGGCCGCGTTTGAGATCCTGTCGTAATCGTATCCGACCGTTACGGCGCGAAGCGCCATGCCGAAATCAAGAAAACGTCTGCCGTCCATGTCCCATACGTATGCGCCCTTGCCGCGCTCCAGCACAGGGGGGGCGTTGTCCGGATACCCGTCATCGGCCCTGCTGTACGTATGCGCGCCGGCGGGCACGTACCTGTGCGCCTTGTCCCGGTATTCGGCGTTCAAGCTTTTTCTTGTCGTCATATCCTCAATCCTTATAGCCCGCCTTGACGCGCTCTATGTTTTTCATGATCGCCTCGACGCAGATAAAATCGACGATATCGTCAACCTCGAAAGATTTCCACTTCGGCGTTAAATGGCCAAGCGTCCTTTTATGATAAAAGGTCTTCTTTTCTAAAAAGACCGCAACGTCGGAGATATAGAGGCTTCCGTCAAAAAAATAGACGTCGGGTACGTCCTGTCGCCTTATTGAGCCGGGGGATCCGCCTTCGTACGGGCGTATCGTGCCGCCCTCGTCCAAAAGCACGCTGAAGACCGGATGCGCCGCGCCAGACCTGCTCACCCCGACGATCGAATCCGCAATAGTTCTATTAGAATCGAGGCGCGATAGCGCCGAGTCGATATCGACTGTTTCGGTCATCGGCGACGTTGGCTCCAACAGAAGAATATAATCGAAGGATCTTCCCGTTCCGCTCAAAAAGCTCAGGGCGTGTTCTATGACGGAAGCGCTCGATGATGTGTCGCTTGAAAATTCCGGCGGCCTTAAAAACGGAACCTCCGCGCCTGCAAGGCGCGCCGCCTGGGCCATCTGTTCGCTGTCGGTTGAAACGACGACGGTATCGACGTGCTTAGATTTCAAAGCCGCCTCGACGGGCCAGGCCAGCAAAGGTTTGTCGCAAAGCGTCATCAGGTTTTTGCCGGGCAGCCCCTTGGAACCCGCGCGCGCCGGGATCAGCGCCAATATCTTTCTATCGTTTATCATAAAACCCTTCTCAATACGCCGTAAACAAAGACCGCATCGCGCCGAAAGACCATGCCGGAACTTTTTTTACCGTGGGCACGACGTCCGGTCATTCGAATATGCGCGCGAACTCGCCGTTTGCGCGCTCAAGATCGTCAAACCGGCCGATATCGAGCCAGTACTCCCTTATCAAAAAAACAGCAGCCTCTTTCTTCATTTCTACGAGTTTCTTGAAAAGTTCAGGCATATCGAAGTAAGTATTTTGCGGTATGAGCCCGATCACCTCCGGTTCTATTACGTATATGCCGGCGTTGACGAAGAACCTTTGCGACGGCTTTTCCTCAATACTCAAGAGCCTGTACCTGTCCGTTGTTACCACCCCATACGGCACCTGCAGGTCGTAGTTTCTGACGCACATGGTCGCGGCGCCCTTCTGCTCGACGTGAAATTTCATCAGCTGCTTGAAATTCACTCTCGTCAGAAGGTCTCCGTTCATCACAAAAACCGGTTTGTCAATCTTGCCCGCAAGGCCGGCAAGGGCCCCGGCGGTGCCCATCCTGTCCGTCTCGCGCATGTACGTTATATCGGCGCCCCATCGCGCTCCGTCACCGAAGTACTCCTCTATCTTCTCGCCCTTATAGTTTATGGATATGAAAAAGCGGTTGAAACCGTATTCCATGAAATTTTCTATTATGGTCTCCAATATTGGCTTGTTGCCTACCTTGAGTAGCGGCTTCGGGGTATCGTCGGTAAGCGGGCGCAGTCTGCTCCCGAGCCCTCCTGCCATCAATACAACCGCGTTATCGAAGGTCTCCGCATGAAGTATCTCGTCTAATAGCTCGATCCCCACCACCCTGCCTTCGGAATCCACGATCGGCACCTGATG
>JAOUDF010000289.1 GCA_029859385.1 Nitrospirota bacterium | reverse complement strand
TCCAGGAGGGCAATATCGGCCTGATGAAGGCCGTTGACAAATTCGATTACAAGAAGGGCTACAAGTTCTCGACCTATGCCACGTGGTGGATACGTCAGGCAATAACCCGCTCGATTGCCGACCACGGCAGGACCATCAGGATACCCGTTCATATGATCGAGACGATCAACAGGCTTTTGCAGACCTCGCGCCAGCTCTTAAAAGAGCTCGGCAGGGAACCGTATCCCGAAGAGATCGCGGACCGCATGGACATACCGATTGCAAAGGTCAGGCGGATACTGCGCCTTATGAAGCAGACTCTGAGCCTTGAAACGCCTATCGGCGACGACGAGGAGAGCTCGCTTGGAGATTTCATAGAAGACGAGAAGAGCCCGTCGCCTTCGGACGCGGCCATTGAGAAGGACTTATCGGATCAGACCAACCAGGTGCTCGAGAGCCTGACGCCGAGAGAGGAAAAGGTTCTTCGCATGCGCTTCGGCATCGGGGAAAGACAGGACTATACGCTCGAAGAGGTTGGCAAGGTGCTTGGCGTTACAAGGGAGCGTGTCCGCCAGATCGAGGCAAAGGCCATCCGCAGGTTGAGGCATCCTACAAGGGCAAAACTGCTAAAGGGTTTCAGCGAGGGCTAAGCCGAAGCCGTTATCATCGTTACCGACGCCGCCGGAATATACCGGCGGCGTTCTTATTTGACATGAAAATATCGTGGCTTGACGCAATGGTCTGCAGAGACGCCGGCGAAAGGGGCCTGCGTGAAAAAATTAGGATTTCGTTTTATGCCGGTTTTTCCGGGGCGCATTGCTCATGGCACGGCTCCGAGGCGCCTATTCGCGCACCTGAGTGTACATGAGCGCACCTACGGCAAGGAATACGATGTTTGGAAAGGCAGCTGCGAACGCGGGCGGTATCACGCCTCCGAGGCCGAGTGAGCGGGTTACGGCGAATAGTATCCAGTAAAAGAACGCGATTATGACGCTTATCCCAACGCCCGATGCTATTCCGCTGTGACGGCCCGCCTTGAGCGCAAAGGGTATGCCGATGATAACCATTATAAGCGTTGCAAACGGGAAGGTGAGCTTGCCAAAGAGCTCGACCCGGTATTTAACCGCGTTATAGCCTTCCTCTTCTATCGTTTTGATATAGCTTAACAGGTCGAAAAAACCGAGGTTCTTTGTCATGCTTGCGCCGGTTGCGATCTGTTCCGGCGGATCGAGTTCCGCTATGGTCTGCCTCCTGGAGGTCTGTCTTTTGGCGGGTTTGCCCGTCTGGAAAGTCCATGTTTCGGCCGTCTTGGCAACCCAGCCGCCGTTTGTCCACCGTACTTCTTCGGCGTTGATTCGCTTTGTTACTGCGAAGTTTTTGTCTACGGTGAAGATGGTTATGCCGTCGAGCGTGTTGTCGGTAAAGTCGGCTTTTTTTGCGTTTAAAAAACCGGTATTCGTCCTCAGCCAGAAACCCGTCTTGCCGAACTTCATCGACGCGTGCGCGCCGCCCCATTCTCTTTTCATCTCTTCGGTCCTTGCAAGGGCCTGCGGGGTAACCACCTCGTTAATAACGAATACGGCAATGCTTAAAAATACGCCGGCCATCATCAGCGGCACGAGCGAACGCAGGATGCGCACCCCACCGGCCTTGAGGGCCGTTATCTCGCCGTGCTTCGAGAGTATGCCGAGGGATACCAGCGTCGACAGAAGCGCGGCGACCGGGGCCGTCTGCCCGAAGATGAACGGTATCTTGTAAATGAAGAATACGAACGCCTGCGGCCCTTTCACCTTGTATTTGACGAGCATTGGCATGTTGTCGAAGACGTCTATGACGAGAAAGAGCGCAACGAACGCAGCGATCGCGATTGCGAGTATTTTTGCGAATTCCGCAAGTATATGCCTGTTTAATATCTTCATGCGCTCTTTGTCATGCTGCGCCCGGTTTTTGAGAACAGGGCACTTACGGGCTTGTCGACGGAGGCCTGATAAAATAAGACGCATCCGGCGAGGGCAAGCACTATGTCGGAGCCCCATACCGCAAGAAAGGGGTTCAGTCTGCCCGTGTTGCCAAGGGCCTCGAACGTGGTGGTGAGCACGTAATAGGCGACGACGAGCCCTAGCGAAATGCTAAAGCCGGTAAGACGCGCGGTGCGTACCTTCTGTATGCCCAGGGGGATGCCGATGAGCGCGAAGATTAAGATGGATGCCGGAAGCGTTATCCTTTTGTGCAGGTCTATTATGAAGGGCGCGTCGTTATAGCCAAGCGAACGGATTTCAGTTAATTTTGCGAACAGCTCGTCGAAGTACAGCTCCTTATTTGATCTGGTCGCCTTTACCCCTGCGCGAGATTCCGATAACGTCATCTCGAGCATGTAGCTCGAAAAATCGATTGTGCTGTAGGTCTTCGAATTGCGATCCTGCCTGTGGACGCTTCCTTCTATTAGCCTGAAATAAGCTGAATCGCTGTCGTCTGGTTGCGCAAGGATCCCTTTTTTTGCAAAAAACACGTTGTATCCGCGCGGCGTTTCCTTTGCGATGATTATCCCCTGCATTTCTCCGGTATTCGGTTCTATGTGGTCCACGTAAAGCGTGGCCCCTTTGAAGCGGTCGTAGAAGACACCTTCGTCTATCCCGGACGCCGAGGCGGTGCGAGAGGCCTCGAGGACGAGTTTTTTGATGTTGTGGTTTCCCCACGGGTAAAGGTAGAAGGTGACGATTATGTTTGCGGCAAAGACGATTATCGCCAGAACCAGCACGGGTTTTGCGATCTCATACAGGCTCAGCCCCGAAGACTTCATCGCGGTTATCTCGCTGTCGGAGCTTAGCCGCGCA
>JAOUDF010000063.1 GCA_029859385.1 Nitrospirota bacterium | reverse complement strand
CGATGCTGCCCTTGCCGTCCCAGGCGGCAGGCTCCAAAGGGTATTCCTGACCGTAGGCGGCGAATACCCGTTCCGAGGCGGCAAGCTCCGCATCTTTTTCTTCATGGCGCTCCAGCCGTGAAAGGGCCACAGCAAGGTTCCTGTGGGTATAGCCACGGGTCGAGAGGAGAATAGTATCGGCCGGATAGAGCGGCAGGACCCGGTCGAGCATGGTGAGTATCTCCCGGCCCACCGGCACCGCCTCTTCGGGCTTTTTCTCCGCATCGAGCAGAGAAAAGAACTTCTCCTGCCGCTCGAGAATATCGAGCTGAACACTGTAAAGCGGCGCCCGCTCCCGCGTGGGGCGGACAAGGTCGCGCGCCTTTTCAATCAGGCGTACGAGACTATCGTTCCAGCGTTCATCCCTAAGAGACAGCCCCTTCTCGGCCAGCGGAGCGATCTCCTGCGGCAGGTCTTTTGCCTCCGGGACCTCCGCCACTCCCGTAAAAACAGGAAGCACCACCTTCTCCTGAGCGGCGGCAGCCGCAAGCACAGTACGAAGGGCGTCACTCGACGCACCCTGCAAGTGAGGCCCGATCAGTGCCAGAAGAAACTCCGCACCCGCCATTGCCTCCGCAACTTCAGACTCCCACTTCTCCCCACCGGTTTCGTCCAGGGCCCGCAGGACCATGTCTCTGCCAAACCGGTTCGCCAGGTGGAGACCAAGGCGGTTCGCCCGTTCCTCATCAGTTTTGTGATACGTCAGCAACACTCCCGCCATCTACTGCACCTCCGTTTCCATCTCGCTTGCAACTTCAATTCCGAAAAAATAATGGCTGCTCAACATTATGGCCCGATAGCGCTCTTACAATCAATGAACTTTTTCCTGCATATCGCTACCGAGAGCTTCGCGGCAATACGCCTATCCCAAATTCTGCAATTGACATGCGCCCCGATGGGATATAAGGTGCGCGTGAAAACGCAGTTACGCACTTTTCCCGGAGAAACCTGTCATGTCCGAAACACCGTCATTCGCCGAACTTGGCCTTAAACCTTCACTGGTCGCGGCGCTGGCCGCAAAGGGGATTACCGACCCGACCCCGGTCCAGACCGAAACCTTCGCCCCTGTTGTCCGGGGCGGCGACCTTATCGTTCAGTCGCGCACCGGCTCGGGAAAGACGCTGGCCTACGGCCTTCCGCTCATCCAGAAGATCGACGCATCGCGCCGCGCCACGCAGGTGATTATCCTCGCCCCCACACGGGAGCTGGCCGCGCAGGTAACGAGGGAGCTGAAGGATGTTGCGCAGGTGGAGCGGATCGAGGTGACTTCCGTAACCGGCGGCGAATCGATGTCGGACCAGCTTCATGCCCTGAAGCGCGGCACCCACATCGTGGTGGGGACACCCGGCCGCATCATGGACCACCTGGAGCGCAGGACCCTCAAGCTGGAGAATGTCGACGCGGTCGTGCTCGACGAAGGCGACGAGATGCTCGACATGGGGTTCCTCGACGACATCACCGCCATTCTGGAGCATGCGCCGCCCGATGCGCAGATACTCCTCTTTTCCGCCACCTTGCCGCCGCCCATCATGAAGGTGGCGGAAGAGACGATGATAAAGCCCGAACTGGTCCGCCTCCACGGCAGCCAGGTGGCGCACACCGATATTTCGCACCATCTCTACGTCGTCCCCGGCAGGCAAAAATTCGAATCGCTGGTCAACCTCCTCCTTTTCAAGAGACCTGAGAAGGCCATCATCTTCTGCCGCACCCGGCAGGAGACCGACAACCTGGCCGAGCGCCTGCGCACGGAGGGTTTTCTCGCCGACGCCATCCACGGCGACCTGAGCCAGTCGCAGCGCAACCAGGCCATGGCCGCCTTCCGAAAGGGTAAGCTGAACCTGCTCATCGCCACCGACGTGGCCGCCCGCGGCATCGACGTACCCGGCATTACCCACGTCATCAACTACGCCCTGCCCAACTCGCTGGAGTCATACGTACACCGGAGCGGCAGGACAGGCCGTTGCGGGGCAAAAGGAAAGTCGATATCGCTCATTACACCGTCGGAGCGGAGCCGCTATCAGCACATGCTCCAACGCGGCAGGCTCGAGGCCGACTGGCAGCCCGTCCCCGAACCAGATGCCATCGCCAAGAAGGGGCGCGAGGACCTGCTGAACCAGACCATCGAGAAGGCCTCCGCCTCCTTCGAGCCGTCCATCATGCAGATGGCCGAGGAGCTTTTACAGAAGGCCGACGCCGCCTCGCTGATCGCCGCCCTGCTGGTGGAAAGCGATATCCCCCTTCTGCGCAGCGGCTACAAACTGGAGAAAGAGGTCAAGACCTTCAAGGAGAAGCGTCCCGGCGGAAAGCCGTTCGAGTTTCAGGAGACCGCGGGCAAGAAAGGCAAGGGCGGGCCGAAGTTCGAGGGGAAACAGGGTCGCGGTAAAGGCCCGGTAACAGGGTACTTCCGGTTCCGCATCGACGTCGGCGGCCAGCAGCAGCTCAACCCCGGCGGCATCATCCAGCTTATCTGCAAGGAAACCGGCATCAAGGGGCCCGACATCGGCGCCATCACCATACGTCCCGATCATTCGTACTTCGAGGTGCGCGAGAACCGCGCCGGGCAGGTGGTGCAGCGGTGGAAATCGGTGCGGATCGGGAAGAAGCCGGTGGTGCTGAAGCCGGCTTGATAATCACGGACTGCTGATCTAACAAACTACCCCATGGGATGAGGGACTACTTATGCTTCCCCTCAATCCGTTTTATTTCCTTGTCGAAATCCGAGACATATTCAGCATCCTGACGTTTACGATAAACATCGAACTCTTGCTCGGCCTTGACCCTGGCCTCGAGCATGCTCACTTTACCCTTGTCTTCCAGGATGGGATAATTGGACAGTTCGAGAAAACCGTGGAGGAACTTGCTCCAGTCCGCCATTTTCATCAAGATATTCCGCTCGGCCCTGTTCTCCGCCAAATCGAGATAAGCCGAGACAATACGGTTTAACTCTTTGATATGGTTTTCATTCAGATAGTTTTTGGCAACGGTCACATCGGATTTCAGTATCTTACCGTCGGGGGCCTGTTTCCAGTTCGTCAACCCCATATATATCTTGGCGGCATCAGCCGAACCGTAGATTATCTCGGCTGCCGTTTTGCCGGTAATGGCCCAATGGAGCTTGTTCTGCACGGTGGCAAAAAACTCCTTGGTCAGCGGCGAGTCTTTATCGTAATCGACGGAGAGAGCATAAATGTCGGTTATCTTCTGATAGAACCGCCTTTCGCTCGCCCGGATTTCCCGTATGCGTTCCAGCAGTTCATCGAAATAGTCCTTGCCAAAAACTCGGTTCCCCTGCTTGAGACGTTCATCATCCAGAACAAAGCCTTTGACGATGAACTCCTTCAGGGTTTTCGTCGCCCAGATACGGAACTGCGTCGCCTGATAGCTGTTGACCCGATAGCCGACGGCAATGATGGCGTCAAGACTGTAAAAGGAAGTCGGGTAATTCTTGCCGTCAGCGGCAGTTGTTCGAATTTTTCGAATAACTGATTTCTCGACCAACTCGCCGCTCTTAAAAATCTCCTTTAGATGGTAATTAACCGTGTTTACCTCTACACCAAACAACTCCGCCATTCGCTTTTGCGAAAGCCAGAAATCTTCGCCTTGAAAAATGACCTCGACCTTCTTTTTGCCTTCGGGAGTGGTGTAGAAAACAATCTCATCATTCATGGCTTCATTTCCTAAGACTCGGCAGGGTTTGCCAAGGCTGCAGATGATACATGAGCATTCGGTGTTACCGAACAGGGGTGCATTTCTTCTATCTGCGACGCCAACCGACAAGCAAGTCTAATCACATTGCCATACCAAGTCAATTTCGATTTACAAACAAGCCGGTTTTGGTTACAGTCGTCGTGTCGGTTAATAACATCATTATGTTTCTCAAGGCAGGTAGTGCATTCATAGTGCTGAGACTTCTCTTACTGGTTTGCTTCCTTGCAGGCAACGCCCACGCCGGGTGGATCGACAAACAAGGGAACCCGCTTCCTGACTCAGATGACAGGAATTCCGTGGGCGCATTTGGTGCTCAACTCATCTTTACAGCCGATGAGCAAGCCCTTCTCAAGAAGTGGGCCACTCCGTCGGAAACTGTAGATGTCGACACGGTTGAAAGCGTAGGCATCAATCAGCCCATTAGCGCATTCGTCATTTTCAGTGGCTGCAAACCTGATGCAGCCAACCTCTGCAAAGTTTCGATGCGCTTTCGGGTAATTCAACCGGATGGAAAGGTCTACTCGGAAACTCCCCCCATGGAGGTATGGCATGACAAGCCGGCACCACCAGGGCGTTCTCTTGAACTGAGCATTCAATATCTCAAGGTTATTATTGAGCCACACGAACAGCGAGGGCGCTACACGGTGCAAACTCAGGTACGCGATGACAATACCAACACCGTCCTCTTTCTCCAGAAGACGTTCACTGCCGTGGATTCATTGTCCAAGAAACATAGCCCTGCGGTTCAGGAGACGCTGCGCGACAAAGCAGCTCGGTAAGTTGGGCTTCGCAAACTTAGCCCAACCTAATATCCTAGGTGGACAAATTAATGAATAACTGCGAGTCGTGTATTGGCTTCAGCCCGCTATACACATTCCATGATCGTCAAGATTATATTCGGCATATCCGAATGCTTAAAGATGGTCAGCAACAAGGAACGATCATCGTCCTTTCTCCAGATGAGAGCTGCCAAGGAGATGATCAGGAATTACGCCAATTAAGCTATTCTCCGCCCTTTCCAGACATTATGTTCTTCAAAGTTCAATGCTCTAAATGCAATGCTGAATATCGAGTGTTTATGGACTGGTATCATGGACATGGACAGTCTCAAAGAATCTTATAGGAAAATCATAGTCACCTTGGCGTTACTTCAACAACCTCTTCTTCATCATCACAATCCCCGCCGTTGAGCAGACCGCGCCAAGCAGCACCAGCCAGAGCAGGTTCAGGAAGATATCCGGCGTAACGCGGCCAAAGGCCAGATCCCGCACAATGGTCACCAGTTGGGTGAGGGGCAGGCACTTCGCCACGGTCTGCGCCCAGCCGGGCAGGACTGAGAGGGGGAAGAAGACGCTGCTGAAGAGGAACATCGGGGTGATGAAGAGAAAGACGGGGAAGTTGAACATCTCGATGCCCTTTACGATGGCGGTGAAGCACATCCCGATGCCGGCAAAGGTGAAGCCTGCGACCATGGTCAGGGGAATAATCAGCAGGCTGTGGGGATAGTCGAGAAGTCCGAAGGCGGTGATGACGCCCATCATGATGGTCCCGGCAAAGAGCGATTTGGTGGCCGCCCAGAGCATCTCGCCCAGTATGATGTCCTCGACGGTGAGCGGCGTGGAGAGGATGGCGTCGAAGGTCTTTTGGTAGTACATCCGCACGAACGACGCGTAGGTGGTCTCGAAAAAGCTGTGGTTCATGACGGCCACGGCAATGAGACCCGGCGCGATGAACCGCAGGTACGACACTTCCATGCCGCCGTAGTCGACGCTCTTTACCATCTGCCCGAGGCCAAAACCGAAGGCGAAGAGGAAGAGGAGCGGCTCCAGCAACGGCGGGATGAAGTTGACCTTCCACGTGGCCCGGTAGACGTCGTAGTTTCGCTGCCAGACACGCCAGGCGCGCCAGCTGATGTTGTGCAGGACGTTTTTCATTCCGCCAGATCCCTCCCCGTCAACTTCAGGAAGACATCCTCCAGGTTGGCCGCCTCATAGCGCTCCATGAGGTCCCCGGGGCTCCCCTCGGTGAGTATCTTCCCCCTGTCCATGATGAGCAGCCGGTCGCACAGCTGGGTCGCCTCGTCCATGTAGTGAGTGGTCAGCAGCACGGTGGTCCCTTCGGACTTGAGTCGCCGGACCAGGTCCCACACGTGGTGCCGGGCCTGGGGGTCGAGGCCGGTGGTGGGCTCGTCGAGGATGAGGAGGTCGGGTTTGTTGAGCAGTGAGCGGGCCAGAATGAGGCGCCGCTTCATGCCGCCGGAAAGGTCGTCGACAGCGCTGTTCCTCTTGCCCGTGAGCCCGATGAAGGAGAGGAGTTCTTCGCTCCTTCGGGCGGCGGTGGCTGCATCGATGTCAAAGTAGCGGGCATAGACCCGCAGGTTGTCCCACACGGTGAGGTCGGGATCGAGGTTGTTCTCCTGATGGGCTACGCCGAGCCGGGCCTTGATCCGGCGAAACTCGGTGCGCACCGGCATGCCGAGCACTTCCAGCGAGCCGTCGGTGGGTTCGAGGAAGCAGGAGATCATCTTCACCGTGGTGGTCTTCCCCGCGCCGTTGGGGCCGAGAAAGCCGAAGCACTCCTGCCGCCGCACCGCAAAATCGATATGGTTCACCGCCGTGAAACCGTCGTAGACCTTGGTCAGGTTGTGGGCCTTTATTACCGTGTTGTCGTTCATTGCATGAATCCGGGTCAAGTCGATGCAACGGTGTGCCGTTCAGTATAGTATAAAGTACCATAATTTTAGGCATATCTTGACAACACACCAGTAATTGCTAAGACTAACATTCATGACGACTTCATTACCATTCTCGGATAAAAGCACCATAAGGGTACGCGCCATTCTTGCGGGCGAGCGGCTCGACCTGCGCTCCCTTGAAGCCACGGGAAGGCTTGCGGCAACGCCCCTTGTGGTTCCCGCCGGAGACAACGGCTGCGCGGTGCTCTTCCGCTACGGAGCGGTCGTGTTCTTTAACGTCGGCCCGGTGGAAGAGGCATCGTTCCTGAGGCACCTGCTTCACTTGACCACCGACCCGTATGCCGAGCCCGAGACGGAAGAGGTGGAGATACGGGTCAGCCCCGACAGGGACGGGGTGATCGAGAACGGAGGGATACTCCTCTCCGGTCTTACGGTAGAACGGCTGCAGATCATCGCCATCATCCTCGCCCGGAGCGTCGCCCTGGCCTATTACGAGAGGAAAGTGGCCGCCGCCTTCGAACGGATAGAGCCGCTGGCCGAGGAGCTTCAGCGAAGGGGGACCTTCGGCCGACAGGCGAAGGACCTGCTCCGGCATATCGGCGACACGCTCCTGATCCAGCACAAGATGGTGGGGAGGGTCGAGATAAGTGAAAAACCGGAGCTGCTTTGGGAGAATCCCGAGCTTGAACGGTTCTATCTTCGCCTCGATGCTGAATACGAACTGGGGGAGCGGGATGTCGCACTGGGGCGCAAGCTGGAGTTGATCTCCCGCACGGCGGAGACGATCCTCGATCTTTTACAGAACAGCCGCAGCCTGCGAGTGGAATGGTATATTGTAATACTGATCGTGGCGGAAATACTGTTGACCCTTTACGAAATGTTCTAGCCACCCGGAGCCCCCTTGATCTACCTCGGCCACCTCTCCCACAACGATCCGCTTCACGGCTATCTGAACCACGAGATCATGCCCCAGATGGGGATACACGGCGCCAATGCCGATTTTCGGGTCTTTGGCCTTCAGGCGTCGAACCATGTCTATCTCTACGAGGACAGCCGAAGCGGCGTGAGGGTCGTCGGCAAGTTCTACGGCGGCATCTGCGACCGCAGTCCCGAATCAGCCTGCCGCCGCATGGAACGGGAATACCAGAATCTTAGCTACCTGCGGGGGCTGGGCTTTAACGGCTATCCCCACTATATTGCCCGGCCTTTGGGGCGCAACACCGGGATCGACTGCATATTGGTGCAGGAATTCTGCTGGGGGATACCGTTGACCGACTTCATCGTCAAGGCAATTACCGAAGGGCGGCGTGAGGCGCTCTTCGACAAGCTTACCTCCCTGGCCTGGTTTCTGGCGACCCTGCACAACAGGACCGCCACCGAGGACCGGGTGGACTTCAATCACGACTGCGCCTACTTCGACCGGATTGTCGACCAGTTGAGAAACTACGGTTATATGAAATCGGATGAAGCCGGAGCGTTATTCCGGCTGAAAGACCAGTGGCGGGAGCGGGGGCATATGTGGGAGGACAATCAGGTCCTCGTTCATGGCGATGTCACCCCCACCAACGTCCTTTTCGGCGACGAGCGCTGGGTCGTCGCCATCGACCTGGAGCGGATGAAGCGGGCCGACCGGGTGTTCGACGTAGGGCGTGTGGCTGCGGAGATCAAGCACTTCTTCATGCAGTACACCGGCAGCGGGCGGCAGGCCGAGCCGTTCATCGGTCACTTCCTCTGGGAGTATGCCTGTCACTTCCCCGATGCGCACAGCGCCTTCGCCTCGATCACGCGGCGGTTGCCGTTTCACATGGGGCTCACCCTGCTGCGCATCTCCCGCAACTCGTGGATTTCGGGCGACTACCGGCGGCGGTTGATCAATGCGGCAAAGAAAACATTAAGGTAACGGAAATTGGACTAAACTGTCACCCCGGTGAAAACCGGGGTCCAGAAACGCTTAAAACAACTGGATTCCGGCTTTCGCCGGAATGACGACATACAAAAAAGGTCTCAGCAATGACCATCAAGGCTATACTCTTCGACCTGTACGGCACCCTCATCGACATCGAGACCGACGAGTCGCTGGAAGAGATATATCGCGGCATCGGCCACTTTCTTACCTATCAGGGGATCGACATGCGCCGGGGAGAGGTACGAGAACGCTACTGGGAAATACTCAGGCGGCAGAAACGGGAGAGTACCGAGGAGCATCCCGAGATCGACGTGGAGGGTATCTGGAATATCTTCCTGAAAGAGGCGGGAATACGATCGGCCCCTATCCGGAAGCGGCTGGCGCTGACCCTGACCCAGATGTTTCGGGGAATTTCACGGAAGAGATTGAAGCTCTATCCCGGTGTAAAGGAAGGGCTCGATAACCTCAGGACCGAGTATCGTATCGGTTTGGTAAGCGATGCACAGCCGGCCTTCGCCCTGCCCGAAATAAAAACCGTGGGGCTCGACGGCTATTTCGACCCGATCATCATCTCGGCCCCCCACGGCTATAGAAAACCCGACCCCCGCATGTGGCACGAGGCGCTGGGGCAGATGAAGCTTAAACCGGCCGAGGCCGTCTATGTGGGCAACGATATGTTTCGGGATATCTTCGGGGCGGAACTGGCGGGACTGAAAACCATCTTCATCAATTCGAACCAGGGGGCCAAATCGTTCGAGAACACCGTCCCCCACTTCTTTGCCGGGGATTTTGGTGAAGTTTTGGAAGGTATACGAGTGCTGCAGGAACATACCCGACGGTAATATCTGACCGGGAACAGCTTTTTGACGATGACGGAGCTTACGTCTTTGACATAATCTCCTTGATCTTGGCGTACCGCTCGGCCTGAATCCCCACGGCAAGGGCCTTTGCCTCCTCTTTCTTCCCCTGCACATAAAACGGGACAAGCTCCTTGTCGCGGGTATCGGCGAAAAGGGTCCATACTCTGACAGCCTCCTTCAGCTCGGCAAGGGCCGCCGCATCCTTCTCTCCTTGAAGCGCCTTGTGGAAATTTGCGTCGATTGACTTGCGGAGCTCCAGTATCTTGGCCCTGAGTTCCTCCACCTTCGACATGTCGGCTTCACCAAGGAGAGAGATCAGGTATATCCTGCCGGTCTGGATATCGCCCCATACCCCGTATTTGTCTTTACCGACCGCCTGCCCTTCGTGGCGAAGGAAGTTTCCGGCCAGCTCATTGAGATAACCGGCCTGCGACATCAGCGTCTTGGCACTATTGGACATTTCCTCTACCGCCGCCGCCTGCTCCTCGGCTGACGCTGATACCTCTTCAGCGGCAGCAGCGTTAGATTCCGACACCCCGGAAATCTCCTCCATCCCATCGGAAACGCTGTCGACACTGGTGACCATTTGTTGAGCCATTGTCGCATTCTTCCGGGAGATGTCGGCAATGGAGTCCATGCCCCCGACCACCGTGTCGGCGCTGGCGGTCATCTCTTGTGCCATGGCCGCATTGGACTCGGTAATCACAGCAATGCTGTCGATCATTTTCACCACCTCGGCGCTGGTCGCCGCCATCTCCTCGGTCGCCGCCGTGGTCTGCTCCGTCACCGCCGAAATACTCGACATAGCCCCCGTCAGCTCCTTCGAATGTCGGCTTACCGTGGCAACGGCAGCAGCGATCTTCTCAATCTGCGATGCAGTCGCGCCCACTGATCCGAGTATCTCGTCCAGGGCAATGGCCGCATTGTTTGCAGTATCAACGCCCGACGACACTTCCTCGGTGACCTCCTTCATCGACGAAACGGCGGCCGATGTGTCCTCCTGGATGGCATGGATCAGCTTGGCGATCTCCTTGGTCGCCTTGCTCGACCGTTCCGCCAGACGCCGGACCTCCTCGGCAACCACCTCGAACCCCTTGCCGTGTTCGCCGGCCCGGGCAGCCTCGATGGCCGCGTTGAGCGCCAGCAGGTTCGTCTGCTCGGCTATCTGGTCGATCGTCTCCACGATCTCGCCGATCTCCTTGCCGCGCAGGCCAAGCTCGTGGATCTTCCGGCCCGACTGGTCGACCACCTCGCGGATCTTTTTCATCCTCTCCGTGGCATCCTGCACCGACTTCGCGCCCTTGCCCGCATTCTGCTTCGCCTCCAGCGACACCGACTCTACTGTCTTCGCCCCGTGGGCTATCTCGTCGATCCGTGTTGCTACATCCTGCACCGTATGCACCGCATCGTTTATGTTGCGGCTCTGGTCCTGGGCACCCTTTGCCACCTGGTTGATGGCTCCCGAAAGCGCCTGGATACTGGTGGTAGCACTGCTCACCCGGTGCGCCTGTTCAGACGCGCCTTTGGCCACTTCATCCGTCGCCTTGCGCAGCCCCTCAACAGAATCCTTGACGCTTGCAACTGTGGTGGTTTGTTCTGAAGCACCACGGGTCACTTCATCCACCGCCTGGGAAAGGCTTTCTATCGAATCCCTTACCCTTCCCACCACGGCTGCCTGCTGCGACGCGCCAGAGGCTACCGACTGGATAGCTCCGGCCACCTGGCTAGAAGCCTGCCCTACATGGCCCGTAGTTGTGGAAAGCTGCCGGCTCATCGCGGCCGACTGCTCCGCCGTGGAACGCACAGCACGAAACGCCTCGATCATACTGCCGCCTATCCGATTGAACGCCTCACCAAGCCGACCTATTTCATCCTTTGACACAACAGCGATCCGCCGGCTCAGGTCGCCCCGGCTCATGGCATCCATCTCCTCGACATAGGTCGCAAGGGGCGGCACCACCTTTTTGTAGATAACCACAATCAACAAGACAATCATTATCAGTGCACCGACATTGCCACCGATGATAATTCCTTTTGCATTGCGCTGGGAGGCTGCCATACCGGCGACAGCCTGGGTCATCTCCTTATAAAGGCCGTCCACCAGACTGCTTAGCGATTCCGCCAGAGCAGCGGACGTCGTATCAAAGCCATCGGGCGCTTTCATTATCGCGTTTCCGGCATCACGTCCGCTGGTCATATAGGCCTGCGCCATAAGAAATCCCTGCTTGTGGAGTGCCTCGATCCGGGCCTCATTTCCATT
>JAOUDF010000288.1 GCA_029859385.1 Nitrospirota bacterium | reverse complement strand
GTCCTTCGGGGTCAACTCAGCCTTTGCAAGGAGCATGGAAATGCCGGCGCGTATCGCGGCCTTGGCGTTCTGCAGATTTCTTATATCCGCCTGAGTGACTCTTATGTCGATACCCGGGCCCCTGTAGAGCGTGAAGGCATTTCCGGAAACATCATTTTTTATCCTATTACCGATGTTCGTGTCAAGCTCAACTCTATCCTTGACCCTGCCGAGGCCGTCGATCACCCCTGCCCCGAGCATGGCAGATACGGCCGATATTATCCCGGAACCGCAGATGCCCCTGGGCCTTTGATTGCCGATTACCTGCAGATTCAATTCGTCGTCGGCTATCAAAACCCGCTCAATTGCCCCGGGCGCGGCTATCATGCCGGAGCTTATGCCGCCGGCCTCGAAGGCCGGCCCTGCGGCCGCGCTCGTTGCATAACAGGCCCCTTTGCCGCCGAGCATTATCTCGCTATTGGTCCCTATGTCTATTGCAAGGGCGACTTCATGCTTCAATCCGAAACCCAGCGCAAGCATTACGGCAACCGCGTCTCCGCCGACAAAACCGCCGATGGATGGAAAAAGATAGACCTTGGCCCCCGGCCCGGCGACTAAGCCGACATCCCTTGCGTCCAATATCTTCGCTTCTTTAAAGACCGGCTTATACGGAACCTTTGCAAGGGGCGCGGGAGAGACCCTTGCAAAAATATGCCCCATTACGGTATTGCCGGCCACGCCTACGCTTACGACCTGTGCGGGATCAACGATGTCTGCGACCAAGCCGTTTATGGCGCCCGCAAGCGCGCTTGACATCTTTTCAAGATTGTCCGGTGCGTTTGCTATGGCCTCTATGCGAGAAAGTACGTCCGGGCCCCACTCGGATTGCGGGTTGAGTGCGCCCCTTCTGGCTATAACGTCGCCGGAAGCCGAATCGAGCGCGCAGACCGCTATCGTGGTCGTGCCGACGTCCACGGCAACGGCAAGGCCTGACTTTGCGTTGACGCCCATCTAATTGTATTCGCCGGAGAGGATCATATTCTTAACCGATCTTGCGCCGCGGCGCGCGTTACAGGGAACCGACCGAAGGCATGGAGCCCATCAGGTATTTCACATCCTCGTCCTCGAACTGGAAGCCGAGGCCGAAGTACGTCGTCTTAAGAGTCTTATCCGTATTCATGAAATCATCGTAGCCGCCGGTCAGGTAGAAGTACTTGCTGACGAATACGGTCGCGCCCGCCTTGACGTGCGGCTTATTGTTGGAGCGCGTGAAGTCAAAGGCCTCGAGCGTAAACTTGAGCCTGTCCCTGAAAAGGTACATGTCCGTGCCGACGCCGCCGCTCGATTCTATTATGCCGCCCCTTACCACGACGTTCCAGAAGCGCTTTGCCGCCTGCAAGGAGAACTTGAAGGTGTCCGAGGTCGTCGTCTCAACACGAGTCGAGGTCACGCCGTTCGTTACCGTCGTCACCGTCTCCTTCTTGCGTCTGCCCTGCGGGTCGCTTACGATGTCCACAAGGTACTGCTTATCGGCCTTTGGCTGTATCCTCAAGGAGAAATAGCTCTTTGTGTCCTTTGACTGAAAACCGTACTCGGCGCGGTACCCAAGGTACATCTTCAGACTTTCCGCCTTGTCTATGTACTTGTTTATGCCGGAGACGGTCTTATTTATGCTGTCGTGCATTGTCGAGTCGTTGACGAGTTTTCCTATGGTGCCCTCGCCCCTGTCTATCTTCTTTGCTATGCTGTTGGTGGCGTTGACCGCCTCGCTTACGGACGGCCCGATGTCCTTGGCCATCTTGTTGATGGAGTCCATCGCCTCCTGCATGCGAATGGTTGCAAGGCGAAGGTTATCCATGCCCTCTTTAAGGCTCTCGCGATTATCGTCGATCATTCCGTTGACGTTCCCGGATGTCTTTATTATCGCCTCGTTCAGGTTCTTGGCGGCCATGCGAAGCTCGGTGGTTAATACCGGGCCGTCCTTCTTCAACATCTGGGAAAAGTCGTTAAGGTTAGTGATCATCTGGTCCATGCGCGTGTCGTTGCGCTCGATGAGGTTATTGAGCCTTATCGAAATCTCCTCTATATTCTTCACTATATTCTGGAGGCTCGCCTCGCCCTCTTGGGTCCCCAGGACCTTGCTCAACGATTGGCTGACTGACTTGATGTCAGTGGAGACCTCCGATAGTATCGTGACGAGCTTGTCCATGTCCGCATACGATGTGGTGCGCGTAATGGTGTCCCCGTCCTTGAGCGCAGGGGCGTTCGGGGCCCCGGGTATCAGCTCAAGATAGCGCTCTCCCAGAAGGCCCTTGGTGGTGAGAACGGCCATGAAGTCCTTCCCGATCTTTATATCGGGCTGCATCTGAAGCGTCAGCTGCGCCTTGCTGTCCTTGAGCGTTATCTCCTTTATGCGCCCGACCTCGACTCCCGCCACGCGCACGGAGGCATCCTTGTCGAGACCGGCGGCGTTTGCGAACTGCACCTTCAGGGTATAGCCTTCGGCCTTGCCGAACTTTATGCCCCCGACGCGCAAAGACATGTACACGAGCAAAAGCACGCCGAAGAGCACGAAGAGCCCGACCTTGGCCTCGGGCGATAACGATAAAAATGTGTTTTTTCTTTCGTCCATCTTCAGTTCCGCATCCTAAAGTTAGTAACCGCCAAAGCCGCCGTCGGCGCGTCCTACAGCACCTTTATGGGCCCCTCGGCCCTTCCTTCCAGAAACTGCCTTATGGCCGGGTTCTGGCTCGACCTCATCTCCTCGACCGTGCCTTCGGCGACAATCTTTCCCTCGTGCAGCATCGCTATCTTATCGGCTATCTTATACGTCAG
>JAOUDF010000287.1 GCA_029859385.1 Nitrospirota bacterium | reverse complement strand
CGGCGGTCAACTACCGCCTGCCTCACGCCCGGGGGGTCATCGGTTTCATCAGCCCCATCAGCGATCATTTCTGCGGTTCCTGCAACCGCCTGCGTCTTACCTCCGACGGCAAGGTGCGCCCCTGCCTCTTCTCCGACAGCCATATCGACTTCAAGACCGCCATGCGGGAAGGGTGCGACGACGCCGAGATCGAGCGGTTGTTTGACAAGGCCCTTGGCATAAAGCCCGATGGTCATCACCTCGATGCAGGAAACATTGCCGAAAAATATGACCGTACCATGTCGAGTATTGGAGGGTAATGGTGGCCGTTGAACCAAAGCTTACCCATTTCGACGAAGAAGGCCGGTCGCGCATGGTCGATGTGAGCGCCAAGGCCGAGACGGTCCGTGAAGCGACGGCCGGCGGTACGGTGTTCATGAAGCCCGAGACGCTGGAGCTGATCCTCAACCGCCAGGTCTCCAAGGGCGACGTCCTCGGCGTGGCCCGGGTGGCAGGGATCATGGCCGCCAAGCAGACCTCGAATCTCATTCCCATGTGCCACCCTCTCAACATCACCGCCGTCGAGATAGAATTCACGCCGGACAAAGAGCGGTCGGCCATAGACATCGCCGCCACGGTCCGTATTGCGGGAAAGACCGGGGTGGAGATGGAGGCGCTGACGGCAGTCTCTGTCGCCGCGCTGACGATCTACGACATGTGCAAGGCCGCTGAAAAGGGGATGGTAATCTCCGATGTCCGTCTGTTGAAGAAGAGCGGCGGGAAGAGCGGGGAGTACGTGAGAAAGGAAGGCTGAAGCCATTCACTCGGCAAGTAAAAGGTTTGCTGGTGGCGTTGCTGGAAAAACAAATTATTATGTTAGCTGGTTTGTCGGGGTTGGTATCAATGCGAAACGGTCTTTTATGCATTATTCTTGCTAGTTTTTTCTTTGCTGGCTGTACCGCGCCAACCTACCGAGGGCACCCCCAGATGCATGAAAAGCTTGCCAAGGCTAAAACCATCATGATTCTGTCTCCCGATGTGGAGGTGTACTATGTAAGCGCCGGCGGAGTAACAGAAAAAGTGAATGAATGGTCCTATGCGGCACGAAGCAACGTTACGGTCGCTTTGGAAGAGGCGCTACGCAAGCGCGGAGGGGTTGTTGTGCCGGCTCCCGACATTCCTGCGCAGGAAAAAGAGGAGATTCAGGCCCTGTTTGAGGCGGTTAGTGCAAGTATTGAGTTGCATACCTATGGTCGGTCCGGTCATCTGTTTCAGGAAAAGCTCTCGGCATTTGACTACACCATGGGGCAAGGCTTCAAGCAATGGTCGGGGCAGGTGGATGCTTTGCTTCTGGTGAAGGCTTTTGATAATGTTTCCTCGGGAGGGCGCAAGGCCTTGCTGATAGGGGCTATAGTCCTGGCAGCCAGGCTCGGTATCTTCCCCGTGTCGCCCGGGGGAGAGTCATTTGTCAGCATGGCGTTGATTGATCCAGGGAGCGGTGAGATTATCTGGTTTGATGCCGGCGGTTCAGCGGGTACCTATGATCTGCGGAAGAGCGGGAGTACCCGTAGATTGATAAACCAGATACTAGCCGACTTCCCTTTGCCGTGAGCGTATGCCGAGGTATTTGTTGGTCCGTTGCCTTGTAAGTCTTTCTCTGATGATTTGCGTCGCTTCGTGTGCGCCCGCGCCTCTTGTTCCCATTGGGCAACAGCACTCTTTTAACGCCGAAAAGGATGAAAAGCGGCTTTGGAATCGCTCTGAAGAAGAACAGGCAAGACTCGGTGCCAGCGGCCATATCTATGAAGACCCCGACCTTGCTGCCTATGTCAATGAGGTTGCCCGTAAACTTGTGCCTGAAAGGGTTCAGGATGATATGGTCCGGTTCAAGATAAAGATGGTCAAGAACCCTCTCCTTAATGCTTTTGCTTATCCTAACGGGGCGATCTACATCCATACTGGCATCCTCACCAGGATGGAGAACGAGGCCCAGCTGGCCGCCCTGCTCGGGCATGAAATGACTCATGTAACTCACCGGCATGCAGTACTGGGATTCAGGAATCTCCAAAAAAAGACTGCCATTATGGCAACTCTGCAAGTGGCGGCTATCCCTTTTGGTGTTTACGGCAGTGTGGCGACCCTTCTCGGTACGGTAGGGGGGATGGCAGCTATCAGCGGTTATTCACAGGAAATGGAGTCTGAGGCGGACCGAGTGGGTATGGCGATGATGGTAAAGGCAGGTTACGACCCAAGCGAGGCACCCCGCCTCTTTGAACACATAAAAAGGGACATTGAGGAGTACAAGATCAAGGAGCCGTTCTTTTTTGGCAGCCACCCGAAAATCAACGACAGGATTGAAAGCTTCTCCCATATCCTCGAATCGGAATACTCCGGTCAAAAAAATGGCAAGGATGAAGTGGAGCGCTTTGCCGAGAAGGTCCAGCCGTTACTCCTTGACAATGCCTTCATGGATATGTCACTGGGGCGCTACGGGCCGGCCCAGCGGGCGGTAGAGAGGTTCCTGCGCAGGGAGCCCCGGAGTGCGCGAGGACATTTTGCCCTGGGCGAGGTTTTTCGACAGAACAACGGGGCGGGCGATATGGACAGAGCGGAGCAGGAATACAAACTTGCCTTGGAGTATTCTCCCTCGTACCCCGAACCTTATCGCACCCTGGGGATACTCTACTATAAACAGAGTCGATGGAAAGAGTCGGAAAGAATGCTGGATAAATATCTGTCACTTGCCCCGTCTGCACCGGACAAGGGGTATGTGGAGCAGTATCTCGAGGAGATCAAAGCGAAGACGGGAGGTGGTGGATGAGCTTCAAAGGGTTGATTCAGGCGGGCCTGATCGTCGTG
>JAOUDF010000286.1 GCA_029859385.1 Nitrospirota bacterium | reverse complement strand
AACACCATTGGGCCTGACACGGTATCGATGATCTTTCTGGCGACTCTGTCGATATCTTCCGGCTTTGCCATGTCGTTAAGCAGAATGACAAACTCATCCCCACCCACGCGGGCAATGGTGTCTCCCGTCCTCACGACAGTAGAAAACCGGTTGGCTATTTCCTTGAGCAGCTGGTCTCCCACGTTATGGCCGAGGGTGTCATTGATGATCTTGAAACGGTCCAGGTCGCAGATCAGGATGGCGACCGTGCGCTTGCGCCACAGGGCGAGGGTGATTGCCTGCTCGAGGCGCTCCATGAGAAGCGTCCTGTTGGGCAAGCCTGTCAATATGTCGTAGTTCGCAAGGTAGCTGAGTTGTTCCTCTGCCTTCTTTCGAGCGGTGGCATCCTGGGCGACGAATATCCTTCCGGTCGGGTTGTTGTTCTGGTCAAACAATGGAGAGATGGAAAGTGTCACCGGGATTCTGGAGCCGTGCCGGGAGAAATAAATGGTTTCGTGGTTTTGAATCTTCTTCTTGTTGTGTGGTTTGTATGTCTCGGAGTTTTTTAGCCGGTCATCATCGAGGATATCGTCCACATTTCTGCCCAGTAAGGCCTCTTCGGGAAAGGCGAGGAGGTCGGTGGTTGCGCTGTTTATGCGGATAATCCGGTTCTGGGCATCGGTCACAATCAGGCTGTCGGCCATGGAGCCCAGGATATTCTCCATGTAGTCCCGCGAAACGGTGCTTTTGTTCAGGGATTCGCACATTTCGTTGAATGAGTTCGCCAGGACGCCTATTTCGTCGTTGCCTTGTATGGCCGCCCTGGCATTGGCATTTCCGCGGCCATAGGCCAGTGCAGCATCTCTCAGTCGGGTAAGGGGGGTGGATATGCCTCTGGCAATGAGCAGGGCAAACAGGGTGGCCAGAACCAATCCGCCGATGTTTGCCGCGACGATCAGGGTAAAAGTGGAGTTCATGGTAGACTCGATCTTTTGTTCCTTTGCCTGAACTTCGAGGCTCTCCCGGTCAAGGGCTTCTTCTATTGCCCTGAAGAAGGCAGCTTCGCGATATTCGAAGGTTTCCAGCTTCTTCAGTATCTCCTGGCCGCGGATGCCCGCAACCTTGGCGTCAACGACGTCGAAGCTTATATCGAGAAGTTCCTGGCCCGCCGTACCGATTTTCAAGAGCATCTCATGTTCGTTCGGAAAATGATTCAAGACGGCCTGGCGATAAACGCCAAGGGAGTGGTGGTAGCTGCGGACTGCCTCGGCATACTCTGAAACGGCATGCTCATAAAAACCGTTATCAGCGGTCTGGTCTTTTGATTCCTTGCCTGCGGAAGCATTGTCATCGTTGAGCGGATTGCCTCGGGCTGATTCAAAGGCCTTTTTCAGGAGATCTCTTCTTTGGGAAACCAGGGTGGCGTCGAGTTTGAGTTCTCCAAGGGCCAGCGGAATCTCGGCGGTAAGTTCAGCAAGATGGCTTGCATTGAAACGTAGCTGCTGGATGGATTTGACGAGAGGCTGACCCTTGCGGGTCATCTCAAGAAATAATTCCTTGTTTTTATAGGATGCGTTGTAGCCTACGGCCCCGGCAAATATGATGAGGACGGCTATAAATACGTACCCGATAAGGGTTTTGTGCAGTATTTTCATGAAAACCGGACCTGTCACCGGTGGGGGATGTTAGGCAATAATTAAAGCTATCGGCAGGGAGAAGGGAGGTCTTGAGTGGTTTGCCGTGCCAGCGCACAGGCATTCGGCTGATGCGGGCCGTGCCCTTCAGGGACAGCGCCCATTCGCACATATAATAAGGTATGCGGAATTGACCTCTTTTTCTCTGTTGTTCGACAATTTCAGTCGATCGATCATCGGGATATGGTGCAAAAAGGCGGCAACCTCGCCGGCAGTGGCATTGATGATGAAAAAGAGTCAAAGAATGTCGGTCTTTGCCATAAGTGATTGATAAGAAAGGGCTTGCTGTCGGTGAGGTCGATATTCGCCAGGGTGTCAATAATGGAGGATAGGCGGGCCGGCTGGGGCATCATTTTTTTCAAGAAAACCTATTGATAATTTTTAGACAATCTGGTATAAGTCTGCCTTCTTGGCTGGAATACGTACTGCCCTGGAGTGAGGTTTTCCGGGGGCTTGACAGGCCGATTTTGCTGGCGTAGCTCAGTTGGTAGAGCAGCTGACTTGTAATCAGCAGGTCGCAGGTTCGACTCCTGTCGCCAGCTCCAGATTGCCAGGTTATAAGGATATGGAGCCGGGAGACGGGATTCGTCCGTCTTCCGTTGCTTTTCTGCCTGGGGAGATGGCCGAGTGGTTAATGGCAGCAGACTGTAAATCTGCCGCACAACGTGCTACGAAGGTTCGAATCCTTCTCTCCCCACCAGTTATGAGTCGCGTCGCTCGAAGGGTCGAACAATTTCGGGCGATGCGTGGTTTTTATAGGGCATGCGGGTGTAGCTCAGTTGGCTAGAGCGCCAGCCTTCCAAGCTGGGGGTCACGGGTTCGAGCCCCGCCACCCGCTCCATTTAGTTGATATCTGAAATTTGAAGTCCGGAATTTCAGAGGGGCGCCCACGTAGCTCAGTTGGCAGAGCACGTCCTTGGTAAGGACGAGGTCACCAGTTCGATCCTGGTCGTGGGCTCCAGTGAATTTAAGAGTAGTCACTTTTGGAAGGTAAAAACGGGATTGACAGTACGGATGTCGGGCTGTCGAGTATAACCAGGGAGGCTTAGAGATGGCAAAGCAGAAGTTTGAGCGGACGAAGCCGCATGTGAACGTAGGAACGATTGGTCACGTAGACCATGGTAAGACGACGCTGACGGCGGCGATTACGCGAGTAATGGCGAGCA